>JANMVA010000461.1:0-13960 GCA_031392195.1 Saprospiraceae bacterium
ATTGTTAGCGTTCGCGGTTTCATCATTAGTGTTGCCGCTGAACGAATAAGTTGCTACGGGGGTCTGTGCGCCTACGTCAAGGGCACTAATCACCACTAGCAAGATGGGCAATAGCAATAAGTAAATTCTTTTCATTATTGATTGTGATTTATTGTTTAAAGATGTATTGATTGCTTTAGATTATTCGATGATGAGTTTCGTGACAAAAGCATGACCATCGAGCGTCATCCTGAGGATGTACAGACCCGGTGTCATGGATGGGAAATGAATAGTCTTAGTTGGCGATATCTCCACGGATGAAGTGAACACTTCTCTGCCCCGCGTATCCAATATAGTCAAAAATCCTTTGCTGGCAGTGATTTTCTTTTCGAGGTCACGCATGTCAATAGTGATCATGCTTGTAGCCGGATTGGGATAAATGCGAATGCCAATCGATTCCATCGGATATCCGTCGCCGGAAGAAGTGACAAAGCCACTTTGTGCTGTGACAGAATCAGGCAATAGCGCGTAATCATAGATTTTAATTTCATCCAGGATTCCACTGAAACTATACGAGGGATCATCCGGTAATATCTGGCCGATCTCCATGTCAACAGGACTCGCATTGATATCGCCACTTAAGGCGCTGAAACTTTCAAGATGTCCATTAATGTAGAGCATCAAAAATTTTCCATTGTAGGTCGCACCAATATGATAGTGTTTATCCTCTTCCAAAATTGTCTCTGAATCCAGGTCTCTTACTTGTCCTGAAGTAGCTTTCACTGTCCATCTTACTTTTCGGTCTGGTGTAATCGAAAGTTTCCAGCGATTTTGCCAACTGCCGTGTGAAATGATAAATCGTTCTTTGTCACCTATGGTATTCGGTGTTGCAAACAAGGTGACAGTAATTCCATCTGTGAAATTCAATAGCGGATCATTGTTGACATTGATATGATCATTAACTCCGTCGAAGAGATAAGCTGAATTGATATTGCCTAATGAATCCTCGGTGAGTTTTGCCCCAAATACTTGTCCATCCAGGTTATTACCACTGATATCCTGTGCGTTTTCTGAAAAAGGATACCAGGCAATCAAATCGTGTTCGGTATGCGAAGACAGATCAATCACCAGCAACTGAATTGTACGTGAAGCAGTACCACCGCGCCCGTCTGACACCATCAACTGCACAGTATAGATTCCTTCATTTAAAGGAGCAGTCCAGTCAACAGCATTACCTGATCCGGAAATTGAGCCATTGGCTGAGTTCCAGGTGTATGTGAGAGGATCATTGTTTCCATCAAACACATCAGCTACTAAATGAATGGAGCCGC
Source organism: Saprospiraceae bacterium (assembly GCA_031392195.1). GTDB lineage: Bacteria > Bacteroidota > Bacteroidia > Chitinophagales > Saprospiraceae > Opimibacter. The sequence goes on from JANMVA010000461.1 coordinate 1,311, forward strand.
CCGGAGAAGTATATTTTTTATCTGCTGTAAGACTTATAATTTCAGGGAAAATATTGATCTCTTCAACAACCGTGATCGTCAGGAACATCGTATCAGTCTGATGAGCTTCATCTTCTGCGACGAGCATCAGTTCATAAATACCTTCTGTATTAGGCGCAGTCCAGGTTGTTGTTTTCTCAAGTCCGCTGATCGTATCTTCTGTCAGGAAAAAGGTATAGACGAGATCTTTTGTTTCCTGGTCAATTCCTTTAGCATATAGAGTGATCGTTGAATTTTTCTCTACGATGTGACTTTGGGTTTCAAAAGCCTGGATGCGAGGAGGATAATTGTATGGAATGATTGTTTGAAAATAATCAACGACCACACCATCGATCAACATCTTGTTTTTATCATAGGAAATTGTTCCATCGACAGGAGCGAGGACGATAGAGATTGCATTGTCAGCCGGAATTTCAATAGTTGTTTCACCACTGACATTCTGAGCAATGAATGTTTCACTCAGCACATCATAAATGTCTTTTGCTTCCGGGCCTACATCGACGATAACGCTTTTCGATACACCAAATGGATTATAGTATAAATATGAAGCATAAGCAGAATCATTGAAAAAATCCGTTTTCAACAAATCGAGTTGAAGGATTTTTTCTTCATTCGTTTCTTTCAACAGCGAACCCATGTAACCAATCGATGAAGTGCTGTAAAGCGATAGATTCGTAGCAGCCCATCCACTTCTCAATGCATCCCCGGTAGCCAATGGACGCAATCCCATCCATACTTCGCGGAGAGCTTCATAACCAATCACACCTTGTGGATCATATTGATCAGACCAGGCAGATGCATCCTGCAGATGATCCGGCATGAAACCGGGAAACATCAGTCTTGTCGCATTGGCCACATTGAGCATCCACTTTCCAACAGCTCTTGCAAATCGTTTGTCATATCGCACCATAGGAACTAATGCCCCCGCTTGCTGCACACCATTCAATTGAAATGCATAATCATTGCCTCCATCGTTTGCTTCACCGACAAGTCCTGACACATCGAGACCATTCCATTTGCCTACGATGGTACCCCATCCCCGCAAGGGTCCTCTGTTGAAAACCCAGGACATCAGTTTGACGGTGCTGTATTTAGTGCCAAGCTCTGCATTCATTTTCGCAGCGACATAAGCTCCGTAAGGAAGCTGCAATTCATACGAAGGATTCGTTCCCCAGTTATCAAGGAACTCCATGCTCCACTCTGCAGATTGCAGGTATTTCAGTTCACCTGTTTCTCTGTAAGCATGATATAACAGCCATGCAAATGCACCTGCTGCTTCGGGTTCATGGACACCATCCGGATTAGGTACCAGGTTGACAAAATCAAAGGCGCGGTAATTCATATTTGCTCTTGTCCATGGTGTTGCTTTTCCACCCAGTGTGCGAACTGCAGCATTCATTTTTTCAGCGACAGCATGAAATTGAAATTCCGCATCACCAATCGGCCCATAGAGATCATAGAGCTGATAGAAATAGACATTGGGCATCATGTCATACCACCAGTCAGAACCACTATGCCCGCCGATGTTATTGAGATATAAATTTTCGCCATTATTCTTGTTGAAATAATCCTGGCTCATCAGGACCCAGTCATTGCCAAATTGATCCCGTTTATTAATCCCGGCAAGTGTAGCACCGACTATAGATGGCAACACATTGATCCCCTCACCATTATTATTGCTGAATGTGCCCACGTAAGTATCGAGACCAAATGTCTGCCGCTCCGGATAATTCGTTCCATTTTTTAAAAAGATCAACGGCAGATACTGACCGGACTTGGTGATATCATAGACAAACGAATCATAACCCAGCGCCACATCATTCCAGTTGCGCATGTTATAAGGGGATGGTTCGTTGGGCATCATTTCAACGCGCTGAATATCTTCCTGATCAACCTGTGCATGCAGGAAGGTCAGTAACAGAGATAGTATGCCAATTAACTTCAAACGCCTCATCATTCAGACTTTAGTAACCGTTGTTTTGGGTAAGATTTGGATTGAGATCTAATTCGATCTGCGGGATGGGAAATACTTCATGCGTGCCGACGATAAAACCATCCAGCACAACTCCTGCGATGCCCCAGCGCACGAGGTCAAAGAAGCGATGCATTTCAAATCCAAGTTCCACGAATCGCTCATGACGGATAATATCAATCAGTTCCTGTTGATTGGTATTGGTGATCATGGGCAATGCATTGACAGGATCAACAGACTGAGCTCGTGCACGCGCGCGAACTTCTTCCAGGGGAACTAATGCTTCACTTGTTCGGCCAAGTTCGGCCAATGCTTCTGCTTCCCACAACAGCACTTCTGCATAGCGGATCGCCGTATAGTTGATACCGCCATCTGATTTCTGTGAAACTTCATTGACATGTTGCAGATATTTTCTTGGACTTGAACCTGTCGAAGAAAATGAAGCTTTGTATGTCACACCAAAATATTGCTCATTATGTCTTGCTACTGTAAAGCTTAAACGCGGATCATTGGCCTCAAACGCAGCGATAAATTCAGTTGTCACTTCTGCAAAGCCATAACCATCAGGGACTTTTTTAGAAGCCCATTGCTGATTCAGGTTATTTCCAACGCCTAATTCAAGATTTGCATGTTGTATTTCCCATACAGACTCACTATTGTTTTGAGTAGAATCGTAAAAATTATTCCTGTAATCGGCTTGTAGTGAATAAATACCAAGAGCTTTAATTTCTGCTACGCGATCCAGCACGCGCTGATAATCTTCAAGGTAGAGAGAAGCTTTTGCAGCCAGAGCTAATGCAGCACCTTTTGTGACACGGCCTACATCATTTCCAGCATAGCTTGATGGCAACAAAGCTGCAGCTTGTTCTGCATCAGCAACCACTTGCGCCCACACTTGTGTTTTTGCAGTGCGCGGAATAAACACTTCATCGGGATCCTGCACTTCTGTAATCAAAGGGATATCTCCGAAAACCTGTGATAAAACAAAATGATACCATCCGCGAAGAAACAGAGCCTCACCAATAATCCTGTTTTTCAGCGCTTCATCTGCTTCGGTGAGTGGTGTTTTGAAAATCACCGTATTGGCCTGGACGATTCCTTTATAATTTAATTTCCAGAAATCATTCAGTTCCTGTGTCGATGCATTGTGATCGAACTCATCAATAGCGATGATTCCGGGTCTGGAACCATCTCCACCAACGATCGCTTCATCCGATGCAACAGTTCCAAAGACCCAATAATAATTATTGTTATCATTATTGATCAGCAATGGCTGGTAAGTCGCATTGACGGCCTGGATAGCATCCTGCGCGGTTTTGAAAAATGTATCCGCATCTAATCGGCCTAATGGTTCTTTATCCAGCAAGTCACCGCAAGCTGAGCACCAAATCAGGCTGATGAATAGAAGGGTATATGTTGTGATGTTGTTTTTCATGGATATTAAAAATTCAGGTTCATGCCAACTAAAAAGGTACGCGGTGCCGGGACTGTGCCCCAGTCAATGCCAACGGCCAGGTCTGAAGAGACGTCATAGCCTCTGGTATCATTTGTGTTTGCCTGTATCTCAGGATCAAGCCCCGAGTAGTCTGTGATCGTCAATAAGTTTTGCGCTGATACATAAATGCGCCAGGATTGGATTTTGTTTGTTTTAATCAGACCAGTCAGATCATAACCCAATGTCACATTCCGGAGACGTAAATAAGAACCGTCTTCCAGGAAGCGGGTGGAGATCCTCCGGTTATTATTCCTGTCATCTACAGAGACACGCGGAATATCTGTATCTGTATTGGTTGGCGTCCAGCGATCAAGCAATGCTTTGTAGCTATTGAATCCACGTAGCGGTATTTCATAGGCAAAATTGCCATAGAGGAAATAGACATCATTTCCCTGTACCCCCTGCAATAAGACAGAGAAATCAAATTTCTTGTAACGCAAGCTCATGCTCAGTCCGTAAGTAAAATCAGGAAACGGATTTCCGAGATGTGCACGGTCTTTATTATTGATCGTGTCATCACTGTTGAGATCTGCAAACTTGACATCGCCAGGTCGTGTATCATTATCCTGGAATGCATGAGCATCTATTTCTTCCTGTGTCTGGAAAATGCCTTCCATCTTGTAGAGATAAAATGAACCCAGCGGATATCCTGGTTCTGTGCGAGTGATGGCGCCGTCAGAAAGACCGAACCCACCGAGAAGAGGCTCAGTGCCTGCGATGGATAAGACTTTGTTTTTAACTGCTGAAATGTTGCCAGTGATTTCATACCGCAATTCCCCAACACTGTTACGGAATGAAAGCGCTAATTCAAGGCCTTTATTTTCAACAGTACCGGCATTGACATAAGGTGGGTTGAAATCACCGGCACTTTGCGGGATGGGGACACGCACGAGAATGTCTTCCGTGGTTTTTATATAATAATCAGCGATCAACGTGAGTTTGTCTTTCAGAAAGCTTACCTCGAGTCCATAATCTTCCTGCGTTGTTGTTTCCCATTTCACATTCGCATTGCCTGTCTCTGCGAGATTGGCACCAGTCGCAATTTGCTCGCCGAATACATATACGATATTGCCTGTTTCCACCAAAGAACTGAAAGGATACAATCCGATTTCCTGGTTGCCCAATTGGCCCCAGCTTGCACGCAATTTTAAATGAGAGATAATGTCATTGTCTGCGAAGAATGGTTCCTGTGAAACATTCCATGCTGCAGAAATGGCCGGGAATGTGCCCCAACGGTTGTCTACACCAAAACGGGAAGAACCATCGCGGCGCACGGAGAGGTTTAATACATACCTGCTTTTGTATGAATAACCTAATTGGCTAAAGAATGAAAGAAGTCCCCATTCAGTTGCGATACCCGAAGCGCTGATGTCTCCAACATCCTGCGTCACACTATTGTCGATGAACTGGAAATTTGGATCAGAACTAAAAAAGTTATTGGCTGATGCACCGAGATAATCTGTGCGGTTATCAATCGCTTCCATACCCATCAATAAGCTCACCCGATGATCATCACTGGCACCAAAAGTATTTGTGTAATCGAGTGTGTTGTTCCATACAAGGTTGCGGTCTGTTACACTTCCTCTGGACAAAGAGGTGGGATCATAAATCGCAACGGATAATCTTTCTTTAAAAATGGTTTCATTCTGGAACATAATATCCGCACCGAGGTTAGTACGGAAATTCAGATTGTCAAGGATGCTGTATTCTGCAAACACATTTCCAAATAACCTGTAACGCTGAATATTCCAGTTAGTCGCTTCGATAAAAGCCAGCGGATTTGCATTGCCGTCTCCATATAATGTGGGATCACCAAGCCCGGCAGAAGTCGGGATCAGATTTCCATTATCATCACGCACCGGAAATAAAGGTGAAGCGATCAATGCATACCTTATACCACTCAATTCGTTGCCTGGACCTGCACCATCACCGGAACTGCCGATGATATCACGGTCTGTGTAGGAGAAAGATATATTATTACCGACTTTGAATTTTTTGCTACCGAGATCACCATTGAAGCGAAGTAAATATTTATCAAAACCCTGTTTTTTAAACACACCTTCCTGGCTCATGTATTCACCGAGAATATAAAAACTACTGTTATCACCACCACCTGATGCGGACAATGAATGTCGTTGTGTCGGTGCTGTACGGAAAACCTGACTTAACCAATCCGTATCTTCAAGAGTATCCAGTATCGCCGGATCATAAGTTGGGATTTGACGAATCAGATCACGGAGGGCATTTGAATTGGTAATGGCTTCATTGCGCAGTTCCAGGAATTCTGATTTGTTCAGGAGCTCAGGTAATCGATTGGCCTGCTGCCAGCCATAATACGTGTCAAAATTAAAGACGGGTGCACCCTTCTTGCCTTTTTTGGTAGTGATGACAATGACGCCGTTAGCAGAGCGCGCTCCATATATTGATGCGGATGCACCGTCTTTAAGTATTTCGATGGATTCAATATCCGAGATCGCAAACATGTTGATATTACCGGTGGTCGGTATGCCATCGATGACATACAGCGGATTATTATTTCCCAATGTTCCGGCACCTCTGATCCTGACTGCGATGTCATCACCGGGTGCGCCTGTAGCTTGCGTGATCTGAACACCTGCAGCCTGACCCTGCAAGGCTTGATCTAGTCCCGTCAAAGGAAGATGTTCGATGTCCTTTGCTTTTACGGAAGATATCGCACTCGAGATGTTGCTCTTGGTTTCTTTCTTGTAACCGATGACGATGACATCCTCGAGAAGTTTCTGATCCGTATTCATGACAACATCGATCAGGGTGCGTCCACCAACAGGAATCTCTACCGGTTGGAATCCGATAAAATTGAAAATCAGGATGGCGTCGGGCGATACATCAATCGTGTAGGTGCCGTTAAAATCAGTTGAGACACCTAGCTGTGTTCCCTGGACCACAACACTTACGCCGATGACAGGTTGTTGATCTTCTGCAGAAGTGACCGTACCTGAAACGGTGATCGTTTGAGCATTTCCCGTAAAAGAAACCAGCATTAACGCTGCGAAGAGGAGGTGATGAGCTTTCTTGTGTAGTCCTCTAAAGACCCTGAAGCTGCTTCTCCAGCCCCTATCCCCTAAAGGGAGAATGAAGGATTTGTGAATGTCATTAAAGTTTCCACTTTGTATTATATAGACCATGCAACGTAGTTTAACAAGAAGTAATAAGCCAAGGTCAGAGTAGTATCTGAAACCAGTGATAGTGCATGGGAATGGTAGGTGAATATAGGCCGATAGCCAGTTTTAAATTGGTACTTTAAACGAAAAGAATGGTATTTTTATGAAATTCTGATTGTTCAGATTTTAATCATCCTTAATATTATGAAAGTATATCAGGAGATCACACCCGTCACTGGCGCTGATCTGTTTGTAATGCTGGACTCGATCAACAAAGGTTTCGAGTACCCGATACATAATCATGCGGAATTTGAATTGACGATGGTATCAGGAAGTGCCGGTATGCGAATTGTCGGCGACTCGACACATCCGTATAAAGATGAAGACCTGGTCCTCATCGGCCCCTATTTATTTCACAAATGGGACGATGAATTCCAGCAGGGGACCGCTTCCAATCCCTGCCGTGTGATTACGATACAGTTTGACATGCATTTGTTTGATAAAGCTTTTTTGACAAAAAAACCATTTTCACTGATCCAGTCCCTCTTGATCAAATCAGGAAGAGGAATCCGGTTTACCGGCAAGACGAGAAAACTGGTGAAGAGTAAAATTCAAAAACTCTCTTCCACAACCGGCGTAGAAAGTGCGACTGAATTTTTGTTGTTGCTGGATTTACTTTCCAAATCAACTGAATTTGAATTGCTGGCGAGTGAAGGGTTTAGCGTCAATTCTGTACAGGTCAACAGCAAAAGACTTCATGCGGCCTATCAATACATCCGAAAACATTTTCATCAGAGCGGATTAAAGATGTCCGATGTAGCTGCAGAAGTAAACCTGGGTGATTCGGCGTTCAGTCATTTTTTTAAAAAAGCAACCAATCGCAGCTTTTCGGAATACCTGATCGCGATGCGGATCGAACATGCATGTAAATTATTGATCGAATCAGATGAGCAGATCAGCCGGATCGCATTTCTGTCGGGATTTAACAACATGGCGAATTTCAATCGCTCGTTTAAACACCAACATGATTGTTCGCCGATGAAATTCCGGAAGATCTACCAGGAGAAAAGCAAATTTGACTGGAACAAACAAATTACACCCGGACAATTTATTCCACCGGGCACCCATAACATATTAGTTGACAAACCTTCGGCGTACAGTACGCGCATCGTTCGTTCCTGAGGGCATTGTCGTATTCATTCACAGGACCATATCAGCCTGCAATGTGTTTTGGTAGAAGCGTAAGCCTCTTATGTACAGTGCTATTCTTTCTTGTTTCATGCGGTAAGCGTGAACAGGAAAGCACCTCACTTGTCTTCTGGTCGTCCACAAATTCGCAGGAAATAGATTTCTCCAGGAAGTATATTGAATTGTGGAATAATAATCCTTCCAACAAGCCAATTGTATTTCAGCCTGTGCCCGAAGGTCAGTCCAGCGAAGAAGTAGTGCTGGCAGCCGTTGTAGGCATGACGACACCGGATATGTATGCCAACATGTGGCAGGGTGATGTGGAAGATTTTGCGCAGAGCGGTGTATTGGTTGCATTGGATTCACTGGAAGGTTTTTTGGAATTTATCCATGCGCGTTGCGACAGCAGTGTGGTCAAAGAAATAACATCACAAAATGGTCATATATATCAGATACCCTGGAAGGTAAATCCGATCATGATGATGTACAATCCAAAGGTGTTTGAAATAGCAGGCATCACGGAAGTGCCGGATACATACGAAGATTATCTTGAAGCGGGACTTAAACTGAAAGAAAAAAACCTGATGTTGGGCATCAGCGAAACGGGTGCGATCTGGTGGCAGCGGTTCTTCAATTTTCTGCCTTTATATTATGCTGCTTCCGGTGGAATGCCCTTGGTTGAAAACGGTAAGGCTATATTCAATAGTGAACACGGTATTGCTGTATTTGCATTTTTGCAAAAACTGTATTCAAGTAATTTTTTTTCCCGTGAAAATTTGAAAGGACAAAGTGATCCCTTCCTGGCAAGTAAACTTGCACTGACATTTACCGGTCCGTGGACCATTGAATACAATGATCGTTTTAAAGCGGATGGATTTGAATTTGAATTTGCACCTGTCCCACTCTCTGATACATCTTCGGCTCCGATATATTCATATGGAGATCCGTATAAAATCGTCTTTTTCAATACATGCAGGGATCCTCAATACGCATGGCGGTTTTTGAAGTCGATATTGACTGCTGAGGCAGACAAAGATTTTATGGAACTTTCCGGTCAGATGCCACGAAGAAAAGATCTTGATTCAAATCCATTGTTCTTAAGCTATCTTGAATCACATCCGAAATTGCTTCCATTTGCAAAGCAGGCAAAATATGTTCGTGGTATTGATAGTCAGACGCACATGAAAGAAGTGCTGGATCTTATTTCTGCGGAATACGAAGCATGTGTCGTGTATGGTAAAAAAGATCCGCGCGATGCCATTGAAGATGCAGCAAAAGCAGTGGAATTACTTTATATCGAATAATGTCAACACTGAAACGAAATAATCTGGCCTCTTACCTGCTGGTGTCTCCGTACATCCTGCATGTATTTGTGTTTGTATTATTCCCGGTTGCCTTTTCATTGTTCCTCACCTTTCATGAATGGAATATTATCGGCCCGATGAAATATGTAGGGCTGACCAATTATGAAAAACTATTGCAGGATCAATATTTTTTTAAATCCATCAGGAACACGTTAGTTTTTCTGTTGATCCACATACCCCTGCAGATTGTCATTGCGTTGGGGCTGGCCGTGATGTTGAATCAGAAAATCTGGTTCAGGGCATTTTTCCGCGGATCATTTTTCATGCCGGTCGTTGTTTCGGGTGTAGTGATCACCATTTTGTGGCAACAATTGTATGGATACGAAGTGGGAACGATTAATATGGCCCTCAATTCACTTGGGTTTGAAAAGGTGGGATGGTTGATTGATCCCGTCTGGGCGATGCCCTCGATTGCCATCATGGCTACATGGAAAAATGTGGGCTTGTATATCATTCTTTTTCTGGTCGGCCTGCAATCGGTACCGCGATCCTTATACGAAGCTGCAGATCTCGAAGGCGCCACATCGTGGCAAAAGTTTTGGCACATCACGTTGCCCGTGATCAATCCGACAGTCGTGATGGTGATGATATTATCTACGATCAGCGGATTTTCATTATTTATCGAACCGTATGTCATGACAAATGGCGGTCCACTGAATGCAACATTGTCATCTGTATTGTATATCTATAAACAAGGCTTCTTTTATTATCACATGGGTTATGCCGCAACGCTCGGATTGATCTTTGCATTGCTCATCCTCCTGGTCGTTTTTATTCAGCGCAAGGTCATCGAAAAGAAACAGGCATGAAGAAGATCATCATGTATATATTTCTGGTCATTGCAGCGATTGCATTCCTGTATCCATTTATCTGGATGGTCAGCGCATCGCTCTCTGAGGAAAGAAGCATTGCACACATTACTTTTTTTCCGGTAAATTTTACCTTCTCGCATTACACAAAATTGTTTGAAACAATCACCATAGGTCGTTCGCTGTTGAATAGCGTGTTCGTATCTGCATTGGTAACAGGAGGTGTTCTTGTTTTTGGTTCAATGGTAGGCTATGCATTAGCGCGACACAGATTTAAAGGAAGAGCTTTCATATTTTACCTGATCATTTTTACAATGACGCTTCCCTTTCAACTGACTCTCATTCCGAATTACATCCTGATGGTCAAATTCGGATGGACCAATACATTTCTTGCATTGATCGTGCCGGGCATGCTCAATGCATTTGCCATCCTTTTATTCAGGCAGCATTTTCTATCCATTCCGCAGGATCTCATCGATGCTGCGCGTATTGATGGGTGTAATGAGATGCGCATTTTATTCCAGGTACTATGGCCTGTGTCAGTACCGACTTTAATTACAGTTGGCATCATCACGTTCATGACCACATGGAATGATGTCTTGTGGCCGATCATTGTGATCAGGGATGAAAAGTTGATGACGATGCCTCAATTAGTAACTCTATTCGCAGTGGGAGGGCGATCCTTCGGGCAAATTGGAATGAAGCTCGCCAGTGCTACTTTGCTGGCGATGCCGATCATCATTGCGTATCTGATTTTTCAAAAATATTTTATCGAAAGTATGGCTGCATCCGGCCAGAAAGAATAATAAAAATATACCCCAATATGATTGCACAAAGACTACCTGTTCATTTTGACGCCGATCCCAAAAAAGTGATCTTGCTCTATTTGGATCCGGTCGAAGATTCTAACAGGCTGATCCGCTTTGGTGAATTTGCAGAGAAATTAAGTGATGAAGAAGCGGAATTATTTCACCAGGGCACAAGAGATCTGTTTGAAAAACGCCATCGCCATTTTAATGAAGCATTACTGCGGTATGCAGACCAGGGAATGCAATCATTGAGCAAGAAGCTGTCGTTGACTGAGAAGCAAAAGCTCGTTTTTGGATCATACCTGACGAAAGAGTATTCTGTGGAAGCAGCAGCTCTTTTTAATCCTTCGATCGTCCCGCATCCGGATCAGTCTGGCTTATTGATTGATGAAACGCGTTTTGTCCTGACGCTTCGGTCGGTAGGTGAAGGACATATTTCATCGGTCGGCTTTATGGAAGGAGTGATTGATGGTAAAAACAATATTCGCTTCACTCCACAGGGCTCATGGCGCACATCAGGTACAAAAGTGATGCCCCCGAAAGGTGATGATGATCATTATGATATTCATTTTTTATCTGAAATTCCCCTTCCCGAACGCGTCATATTTCCTCAGGCGAAAAGTGAATCGATGGGCATGGAAGATCTGCGCATGGTACGGTTTACAGATAAAGGCGAGACCTGTTATTTCGGAACTTACACAGCATATAATGGAAAGCAGATCCAATCCAAAATGCTGCAGACAAATGATTTTCAGCATTTCGAGATCAGAAATCTGAAAGGCAGCCAGGTTGACAATAAAGGCATGGCTTATTTCCCGCGCAAAATTGACGGCCAATATGTTATCCTTTCAAGACAAGGTGGGGAATCTCTTTGCATCATGCGCTCTGATGATCACATGACGTGGCAGCACAAAGTGCCGTTGCAGGAACCACGTCGTGGATTTGAATTAGTTCAGATTGGTAATTGTGGTTCACCCATTGAAACACCTGAAGGATGGCTGATGATCACGCATCACGTGGGTCCACTTCGTCGCTATTCTCTTGGTGTGACACTCCTTGATCTGGATGAACCCGAGAAAGTAATTGCTATGCTCGATGAACCTTTAATGGAACCACTGGAAAGTGAACGCGAAGGCTATGTGCCTAATGTGCTATACACATGCGGGTGGATGGAGCATGGCGAAAATATTTTAATACCCTATGCTATGTCAGATGTGGCTTGTGGTTTTGCATCACTAAGGACGTCTGAATTATTGACCAAGCTTGCAAAATGCAGAGTCTAATGCAACAACTCAACAGAAATACTTTCCTTTTTTATCTGATAGGCTTCATGGCAGTGATTGCTTCTTTACAATGTTCAAAAAAAGAAGAGAATGCCGCAGCCAAAAAATCTTTGATCAATACGGCACATCTTGACGGGCTGTATGAAGAACGGGTAGTTAATGGAGATACAGTTGGTATCGTGCATATCTATTCTGAATTTCCGGAGTACAAGTGGAAAGGTGATGATGATGAAGGGGATGCCTGCGTCGATGATGCATCACGAGCAGCTATTTTTTATCTGCGACAATATCAAAAAACATCTGATGTTGAATATTTGCGAAAAGGGCAAATGCTGATAAAATTCTTGTTGACAATGCAGGCACCGAATGGTTATTACTACAATTTTCTTTGGCCGGATGGAAGCATTCATACGGATGGTATGACATGGCCGCGCATCTGGCTACTTTCACGCCGGGTTGGGATTTGGAAGACGCCCTGAGCCATACCGTTTGGGTGGAGTACGACGGCCCCGGGAATCAACTGCGAGTCTATGCGGCGCAAGGCGTCGTCA
>JANMVA010000476.1:0-5218 GCA_031392195.1 Saprospiraceae bacterium
TGTTGTGCTATATGTGTTATTCGACCCATTACAGTGTGTATTCAAAACTCGCGCCAATTATTTTGGTGATATCGATCCCTCTATTATTGTACACGATGTTTTTCGGTCCGGAGATCAATGAAGCGAGAAGATGGATTTCGATTCCGGGTATAGGCTTGAGTTTCCAGACATCTGACATAGCGGCGATCGGCTTGATCATGTATATCGCAAGATCGTTGTCGATGAAACAGGAAGTGATCAAAGATTTTAAGAGTGCATTTCTTCCATTGATGCTGCCGGTGATCGTGATCTGCGGATTGATCGCACCGAATAATCTGAGCACGGCTTTGCTGCTGTTCCTGACATCGATGACATTGATGTTTATCGGACGGGTGCATATGAAGTATATTCTCATGCTTGTTCTTCTGGGAGTTGTATTCCTTGGTGGATTGGTAGTGCTGGGTTCTATTTTCCCTGATGCAATAAGGGTAGCAACATGGACAAGCAGGGTAGGAGAGTTCTTTACTGACTCCGATGGAGGATACCAGATCCAACAGGCTAAGATTGCAATTGCCGATGGTGGTTGGTTTGGAGTTGGACCAGGTTTGAGTACACAGCGGAATTATCTGCCCTATTCATACGCCGATTTTATTTATGCGATCATCTGTGAAGAGTATGGATTGTTTGGTGGACTGGTGATCATCTTTTTATTCCTCCTGCTTTTTTTGAAATGCACATCAATCGTGACACGCAGTCCGAAAACCTTTGGTGCATTGCTGGCGATGGGCTTGTGTCTCAATATCGTGATACAGGCATTTGCAAATATTGCAGTATCGGTTAATCTGGTACCTGTGACGGGATTGACATTGCCATTGGTGAGTAAGGGAGGAACGTCGATGTTGATCACCTGCATGGCATTCGGGATGATATTAAGTGTGAGCCGGTATATCGAGCAGTCGGCCGGTGATATTGGAAAAGTTGAAATAAAACCTCTCGATGAAGATCATCATTAGTGGTGGTGGAACTGGAGGCCATATATACCCGGCTATTGCGATAGCCGATGCGTTGAAGAGACGCGAACCGCTCATTGACATATTGTTTGTAGGTGCGAAAGGAAGGATGGAGATGGACATCATCCCGAGAGCCGGATACCGGATTGAAGGATTATGGATTAGTGGACTTCAGAGGAGATTGACTTTGCAGAATCTCATGTTTCCCTTCAAGGTCATCGACAGTTTGCTGCGATGCAGGTCGATCGTAAAGTCATTTAGACCGGATATCGTAGTTGGTGTGGGTGGTTTTGCTTCAGGTCCGCTGGTCAAAGCAGCCACAGGGTTGGGAATACCGGGTGTGTTGCAGGAGCAGAATAGTTATCCTGGTGTCACGAATAGATTATTAGCGAATAAGGCGAAGAAAATATTTGTGGCGTATCCGGGCATGGAGAAATATTTCCCGGCTGATAAAATTGTGATGACCGGAAATCCGATGCGGGGTGCTTTAGATAAGGCGATTACGAAAGAAGAGGCTGCAGGATATTTCGGTTTTGATCCAAATAAAAAAACACTTTTAGCTTTTGGAGGCAGTTTAGGTGCACGTACAATCAATGAAACAATAAAACAATCGTACGATCTGATTAGGGATCGACATGATATACAAGTTCTTTGGCAGATTGGGAAGCTTTATACCGAAAAATATCTCGAGTCACCTTCAGCAAAACTGAAGCAGGTGAGACCGGTGATGTTTATTGACCGTATGGACCTGGCTTATGCATTAGCCGATGTGGTGATTGCACGCGCAGGAGCGATTACGATCAGTGAATTGTGTTTGGTTGGAAAACCCGCTATCCTGGTGCCTTCACCTTATGTAGCAGAAGATCATCAGACACACAATGCAAGATCACTGGAGAAACTGAAAGCAGCAATTTTGATACCGGATGGAGATGCTCCTCTGAAAGCATTTCCGGAAGCACTGAGATTGCTCGATCATCCGGAAGAACTGGCGAAGCTGGAACATAATATCCGCTTGCTTGGAAAGCCTTTCGCAGCAGATGAAATAGCTGATATGATTATAGAAATTGCAACATCAGGACAAAAATCATGATGGAGCTGAATGAAAATAATCACATTTTTTTCCTCGGCATTGGAGGGATCGGAATGAGTGGGTTAGCAAAATATTATTTGCAGCATGGTTTGCATGTCAGTGGGTATGACCGGCAATCATCACCCATCACAGAAGAGTTAGCTCGTAACGGAGCTTATATCTTTTATGATGACGATGAAAAGTTGATCAGGGAAAAACCGGAGTTAGTCATTTATACACCGGCGATTCCGAAAGACAGTAGGATCAGGATGTATTTTGAAAAAGAAGGAGTTGAGATGGTCAAGCGATCCGAAGTACTGGGATGGGTGACGAGAAATATTGATACGATCGCAGTGGCAGGTACGCATGGAAAAACAACGACATCATCAATGATCAGTTTTCTTCTTCGCGAATCAGGCATTGAGCATACAGCTTTTCTCGGTGGTGTGGCGGCAAACTATAACTCAAACTTCATTTCCGATAGCAATCAGTTGATGGTTGTCGAGGCAGATGAGTATGACAGATCTTTTTTGAGGTTAAATCCAAAATGGGTTGTGCTGACAGCAATGGATCCGGATCACCTGGATATCTATGGCACGCACGAAGAGATGCTAAAAGGTTACAGGGAATTTCTCCGGCAAATTCAACCCGGCGGATTTCTCTTGTACAGAAATGATTTATTGCCTTACATCGGTAAGGAAGTGATGGATGAACTGGATTCAAAAGATGTAGAATCCTTTTCATATGGTTTGGATGAAGGATTTTATCACACATCCAACCTGCATGTAGAGAATGGAATATGGCATTGGGATCTTGTTTCGCCTTCGGGAAAAATTGAAGGCCTTTCATTGCTGATGTCAGGGAGACATAATGTGTTGAATGCAACAGCCGCTTGTGCGCTGGTGCTGAAGACAGGTGGAACTGAAAATGATTTGATCAAAGCATTACCGGCATTCAAAGGAGTGTCGAGGCGATTTGAAGTGCGATACAAGGATGAAGAGTATGTGATGATTGACGATTATGCTCACCATCCGGAAGAATTAGTAGCAGCGATCACTGCAGCAAAAGAGACTTATGGTGGTCCGGTGACGGGTGTGTTTCAACCACATCTTTATTCCAGGACAAGAGATCTCGCACAGGGATTTGCCGATGCACTTGATCTGCTGGATCAACCGGTGATCATTGATATTTATCCGGCACGTGAAATACCAATTGAGGGTGTAAGCTCCCAGACAATATTTGATCTGATGAAGAATCCGAAGAAGAAATGGCTCAAAGGCGATGACTGGATACCATGGATCACAGAAAGAAAACCGAAAATCCTCATCACCCTGGGTGCAGGGGATCTCGATAAGCATATACCTGATCTGATCAGGCAATTATATAATAAATGAAAAGCAATAACAGGCAACGATTAAAAGCATTCTTCTGGCTGGTGCTGATGGCTGTACTGACGGGTATCACCCTGATGGCAGCGCGCTTCCAGTCTGAAGAAGTCATCACAGAAGTGGTGGCCGAAGTGCTGTTGCTTGAAGAAGGAAACAATTTGATTTTGCCCGAAGACATCGTAAAGACGGTTGTCAAAAAATTCGGACCGCTTGAAAAATTGCCGATCGATCTCGTAGACATGAGAGCTATTGAGCAGTTTTTGCTAACAAGCCCTTATGTACAGGAAGCAAGAGTGTTTTTAGGAGCGAATGGTAAACTCAATTTATCGATACGTCAGCGCATGCCAATCATGCGGATCGTTGATAATGCGGGAACACATTGGTACATCGATGCAGATACAGCTCGCATGCCGGTGTCGAGAAATTTCACAGCCAGAGTTCCACTGGTCAATGGAAATTTCCCGGTGACACCTGATGTGCGCACCTGGCCGATTGAAACACTTTTTGACATTTCGCTGATGCTGCAGGAAGATGATTTTATGAGCTCCCTGGTCGACCAGATCTATTTTGAATCAAAAGAAAATATCTGGTTGGTTCCAAGATTAGGTCCATCGAAAATTCTGATCAGCAGTACGGGTGATCTGGAGGATCAGGCTGAACGGATCCGCAAGTTTTATAAAAAAGCACTACCCTCGATTGGGTGGGATACATACAGTTATATCGATACGCGGTTTGCAGGGCAGATCGTGGCTAAAAAAAGATTAAATCAATAAATTTTTATCCTCATGAGATACAGAGAAATTCAAAAGTCCAAAACGGTTGTCGCCCTTGACATCGGGACGACGAAGATTTGTGTCATGGTTGGCCGCCGTAATGAATATGGTAGCATTGAGATCCTCGGTGTTGGAAAAGTGGCATCAGAAGGTGTGCGCAGAGGTGTTGTCGCCAACATTGACAAGACCGTTCGCTCCATCGAAGAAGCCGTCATCCAGGCAGAAAAAAGCGCCGGCATGGAAATCATGGAAGTGTACGCCGGAATTGCAGGGCAACACATCAAAAGCCTGCAGCATCAGGGTATCCTGACACTGGCCGATGCTGATAAAGAAATCACAAAATCTGATCTTCAGACTTTGCTGGATGATATGTACAGGCTTGCATTACCTCCGGGTGACAAGATCCTGCACATTCTTCCACAGGAATATACAGTCGATGATGAGGAAGGTATCCTCGATCCTGTCGGTATGTGTGGCCATCGCCTCATTGGAAATTTCCATGTCGTGACAGGTCAACTGTCAGCACATAAAAACATCGAACGATGCGTCGAGAAAGCAGGACTGAAAGTAGCCGACTTCGTGCTCGAACCAATTGCTTCTGCTGCAGCTGTTCTCAGTGAGGAGGAAAAAGAAGCTGGTGTTGCATTGGTTGACATCGGAGGTGGTACCACCGATATCACGATCTTCCAGGAAGGGATCATTCGTCACACGGCCGTTGTTCCTTTTGGAGGTGATGTGATCACAGCCGATATCAAAGAGGGATGTACAGTGATGTATGAGCAGGCAGAGAAGTTGAAGAAGAAATTCGGATCTGCACTCGCAGAATGCATTGTTGACAACCGCATAATCACGACCATTGAAACTTGGGATCGTGATGATGCGGTTGTCAACAATACATTCTGCGAGTGCAGATCCGAATTTCTTCTTCAGCTTCTCTGCCTGCTCATACATCACTGTACATCCCTCTTTGATATCGGCTGTGATCACATCACCTCCAAA
>JANMVA010000489.1:0-1531 GCA_031392195.1 Saprospiraceae bacterium
CCATGGGACATCGCGCTTGCTACGGCCCCCTTAGTCTCGATTGTTCTGACGTCTGGTGATTCATGTGAGGGGACACCCAAACTGCTCAATGTTTCACCTGTGACACCTGGCGTTAATTATTACTGGAATACAGGAGCAACAGGTACCGGCATTATTGTTTCTGCAGCAGGAACTTACACAGTTCTTGCAGTTGATACACTTACAGGTTGTTCATCCTCCGCAAGTATCATTATTCATCCACTACCTGATCTTTGTATGGTGCCGGTGGGTTGTTATATCATGTGTGACAACGACACGTTATGCGGGCCACCCGGACTCAGTATGTATCAATGGAATCTTAATGGCAATCCAATACCCGGAGCAACGATGATGTGGTATGTAGTGACGATGAATGGAAGTTATTCTCTTACGGGTACAAATTCTTTTGGTTGCAGTGCTACCTCTGATTCACTGATCATAATGGTGATTGATTGTTGTGAAGATTCGAGTACAACGGTGACCGCTGAACCGGTACCTTCCAGTGGTGACAGTTGCTGCTGGACATTATCCTATATCAATACACTTGATTCCATTTTTGCCATAGAGATCATAACTTCAGATGCAAATAT
Source organism: Saprospiraceae bacterium (assembly GCA_031392195.1). Classification (GTDB taxonomy): domain Bacteria; phylum Bacteroidota; class Bacteroidia; order Chitinophagales; family Saprospiraceae; genus Opimibacter. Next base: position 609 of record JANMVA010000489.1, read on the forward strand.
TCTGGCAAACCTTGCATCCATAGATCCTTCGTTGCAGGTTTTCGCTACTACCTCGCAATCGATCACACTCATTAGTAGTATAGCAGGAGATCCGGTGCCTATGGACACGATCGTAGATTTTATCGAGATCTGTTTTCAAAATATTACGAATACACCGATTGACGTATATGTCAATTGGCTGGATAGTGCTTACCATGTACTATGCCAGGATACCCTGGTATTTGAATGCGATCCTGAACCACCCTGCACATACGTGAAAAGTGATTCAATCTGGTGTGATTTAGATGTCATTGTTTATCAAATGGAATTGTGCAATCCTTCATATAACTTATACCCGATTACGTTTGTGGATATCACTGTGTTCTCTCCATCAGGTGCCACCCTTACACCATCGCAACTTAATCTGGGCACTCCATTATTACCGGGTCAATGCAGCACATTTACATTTACGATCAGTGGAGGAAATTTTGCAAATCAAATGTTCTGTTACAATCTCACAGCGCATGAAGAAAATCCGGAAATAGACTCTACAGCATTATGTTGTTCGCTGGATACGCTGTATTGTATACGAATACCTGGCTGCACTTCGTGTGATAGTGTCTATGTAGCCGAGATTATTCCGGTCAATACAGAAACAGATTCGTGTTGTTTTGACATTACCCTGGTCAATTATTATGATGACGCGCTCTTTGATGGCATTGATATTTGCGTCCTGACAGAAGGCAGCACGTTCACATTGGATAATGATCTCGGAGGTTTGTGGTGGACGGAAGATCTTTCTACCACGATGGCTTCATTGAGCTACATCAATTTTGATGATCCAACCGACCCATTCATCCATTTGATCTCCACCAGGGTAATCGGATTTAATGCATTGGTGATGCATATTGTTGGTAATGTAACTGGTCCGATAGGGATGAATG
>JANMVA010000504.1:0-14143 GCA_031392195.1 Saprospiraceae bacterium
AAGACTTGAGTTTTTTAAACATTTCGAACGTGGTTGGTGCAGTAATGCCCTATAACGCGTAAAAATACGGATTAGGTTCAAGTTGAATATGTGTCAAATTCCGGAAAATCATTTGGATGGGGAGGAATGCTCTCTTTGGGACTTAGACTACCTTTAGGGCATGATTGACCAAGTACACGTTCCCTCGGAAATTGGTGCCCTTCAGCGAGTTATAGTGCATCGACCTGACGAAGGGATAGCCCGGATCTCTCCCCGGCATGCCAGTGAGTTGTTGTTTGATGACATCGTTCACCTGCCTAAAATGCAGGAAGAACACGACATTTTCACTTCCATTCTGTCCCATTTCATAGGTCGTGAAAATGTCCTCGAGATCAAGGACCTCATCCTGGAGTCCCTCCGCGCTGACCCGAAAGCAAGGGAACACTTCATGGGCTACATCGCCAACTTTGAGGAGCTGCCCGCTCTTTTTGTAGAAGAAATGAATGCCATGGATGAGGAAAGACTCACCCAGGTCCTCATCACCGGATGTGACCCGGCCACAGACAATATTTATTTCGACCCCGTTCCAAACCTCATTTTCACCCGTGACATTGCGGTGGTAGTCAATGACCATATCATCATTACAAAAGCAGCCAAAATCGCCCGCTACAGGGAAAACCTCCTTTCACGATTTATTTTTTGGTACCATCCTCTATTCCAGCACCTGAAAGAACAGAAAAGAGTCATCAATCTGAATGACGTCGACATGTTTCCACCTTCGAGGTCCGGTGAAATGATTTCAATTGAAGGGGGAGACATGATGGTCCTCAACGATAAATATTTACTGATCGGTTGCAGCGAACGCTCGACGACACATGCATTTCATTCCATTCGAAAAATATTATTTGAAAAAAATGTGATCGACAATGTTGCCATGGTGGTCATTCCGAGGGAGAGATCCTACATGCATATTGATACCATTTTTACCCATATTGATACCGAACACTTTGTGGCTTATAAACCGATCGTGGTGGATGGCCTTAGCAGCTATGTCGAAGTATTTGATAAAGATGGAAATGAGCGTTACTATGGATCCATCCATGAATTCATCAAAAAGGAGATTAATGAAAACATGCAGTTTATATTGAGTGGCGATGGTGTATCACCTTACCAGGAAAGAGAACAATGGACGGACGGATGCAATTTGGTTGCGATCAGACCGGGTGTGGCAATGACTTATGATCGAAATCCACACACAGAGATTGCTTTTAAGAAAGCAGGATATGAGGTGATTCGGGCTGAAGATTTTTTAAAAAATGCATCCGGTGACCCACAATATGCCTCCACCATTCAGAAAACGATCATCACCTTGCCCAGTAACGAATTATCAAGGGCCCGGGGTGGTTCACATTGCATGACCTGTCCCATTTTGCGGACATGAGTTATCATCATTCAACACAAGTGAGAGTGAGATATGCGGAAACGGATCAAATGGGATTCGTTTATTACGGTGTCTATGCTCAATACTATGAAGTTGGGCGAGTGGAGGCAATGCGCCATGCAGGTATACTCTACTCCACCATTGAAAAAGATCTGGGTATCTGGATGCCCGTCATGAATATGCATGTACGGTTTCTCCGCCCGGCACGTTATGATGAACTGTTGACCATTCACACCACAGTTCCTTCGTTGCCTGAAACGGATATCAGGTTTAGGTATGAAATAAAAAATGAAGCGGGTCTTCTGATCAATGGTGCCCTGGTTCAGTTATTTTTTCTGGATGCACTTACACAGAAAAGGATCACAGCACCTGATTTTATCAAAGAAATCTTATTACCCTATTTTTGAAGTATGTCCTTCTGGTCTAAAAAATTCGAACAGATTAAAGACATCCTGCATCGCACCACTTTGCCGGGGTTTAAAGGCATACCCATAGCGATCATCCTCAAATATCTGTGGAAAGAAATATGGCGGGATGATATTGTGACCAGGGCAAATTCAATTGCTTATAGTTTCTTTCTATCCATCTTTCCCGCCATTCTTGTTTTCCTGTCATTGCTTCCGTATTTACCAATTGGCAATATGGTGACAACCTTCCGCAGAACTTATATTGAGATCCTTCCAAAACACATCTCCGATTACTTTGATACCATCATTATCGAAATGACACAAACCAGCCGGGAAGGATTGTTGAGTCTCAGTATTGTTCTCGCTCTCATATTTGCATCTAATGGTGTTTTGTCGATGATCAAAGGCTTTCATAAGAGTTATGAAACGACTTATAAAAAACAGAATACATTTCAGCAACGATGGCGCGCATTGAAGTTGACCATTTTACTTGGGATGCTTTTTATCGTTTCCCTTGCCACGATTATCAGCGGAAGAAGTGTTATGGTGAAATTCCTGACGATGGCAGGTGTTGATCCTGACAACTACCGTTTATATAATTTCCTTCGGTGGAGCCTGATCTTTATCTTTTACTACATGTGTATTACCATTATCTACAGGATCGGACCAGCTTATAAGAACAAGGAAAAATTATTTTCCCCTGGCGCGACACTTGCTACCATCCTGTCCATTATCAGCTCCCTGGGATTTGCAGTTTGGGTGGAAAATTTTTCGCAATACAATGAGATCTATGGCTCGATTGGTACAGTGATCCTGATCCTCCTGTGGCTCCAGATCAATTCCTTTATCATCCTGTTGGGATATGAACTAAATGCATCGATTGCCATCAACCGTGATCTATTAGCTTATAAAGAGGAAAACACATCTTCCTGATTAAAAAACCCGCTATTCACAATGCCAAAGAAGGCTTAAACGTTTCGTTATCTTTAATCCGGATTATGAAGCATCTTTTCTTACTTACGGTACTATGTGTGCTGACCACAACATTCACTTATGGCCAGGCGAAATATTCAAATGAATTTCTAACACTCGGCGTGGGTGGTCGGGCGCATGGCATGGGTGGAGCCGTATCCGCCAGCGTCTCGGATCTCTCTGCCTCCTATTGGAATCCGGCCGGAATGACAGCAATAACCTCCGTAGCTCAATTCCACGCCATGCATGCTGAATGGTTTGCAGGTATTGCCCAGTATGATCAGATCTCCTTTGGAAAAAAACTTAATCCTGAATCACAATCCTACGGTTCTATCTCTCTGATCAGAATGGGTATTGATAATATTCCCAATACACTCCGATTGATTGGTCCGGATGGTTCCATCAATTATGATCGCATCACAACATTTTCGGCAGCTGATTATGCAGCATTTATTTCCTATGCCAGAAAACTGGGCCAGGGCAATTGGTATGCGGGGGGATCTGTCAAAATTATCCATCGCAGCATAGGTGAATTTGGTAAATCCTGGGGATTCGGTGCAGACCTCGGCGTTCAATACCGGAAAGAAAAATTTACGCTCGCATTGATGGGCCGCGATCTTACGACGACTTTTAACAATTGGAATTTTACATTATCCGAAGAAGACAAAGAGATTTTCACCCAGACCGGAAATGAAATTCCTGTATCTACACTCGAACAGACATTGCCCACATTCATCCTGGCAGGATCCTATAAATTCAACATGGGTGCACAAAGTGCGATCCTGGCTGAAATGGATTTTGACATAACAACTGATGGCAAACGAAATACGCTTATTTCTTCAGAAACGATCAGCGTAGGACCAAGAATGGGTGTCGAATTTGATTTACGAAACCGGGTTTTTCTGCGGGGAGGTGTTTCAAATTTTCAGAAAGTAAAAGATATCGCAGATCCGACTCAATCTGACTGGACTTTTCAACCGAATGCAGGAATTGGATTACGCCTGGGACGGCTTCATCTTGATTATGCATTTACCAATATTGGTGATGTGACAGGAACTCAATTGTATAGTCACATATTCGGTCTCATCCTGGACTTTGCTGATCTCTCAGCTACACCAGAAGAATAAGATTCAGATATTCCTCTTTCTTTATTGATTATTATTTGCTGCTTTATTAGTTCCTGTCATCGTAGGTGAATATTTAATTTGATAATTATCTAATTACCTCTTGTTACCATTACAATTATCTGCTATCTTTAGTCAGCAGGTAATAAAGCATACCTGGAAGATAATAGACTGGTACAAGCCCTCCGCTGTTTTGGCTCTATGTCAAATAAACATTGGGGTTGTTTTTATCACACGATTAGGGCGGGCCTCAATTCAGGATTTTTATAAATGCTGAATTCCTATACGGGACAAGAGGATTACCAAAAGTGTGCCTGGCACTTCATTCCTGGAATTGGGGCCAAAAACAAACTTCGGCTTGTACAGTCTTTTTAGGAAACCTTCTACTCTTGTGCCTTTTTGTGATCGGCAAGGAATTTCTCCAATCCACTATCAGTCAATGGATGTGTCAGTAATCCGAGAATCGCCGACAGCGGACAGGTTACTACATCAGCACCTGATTTTGCAGCATCGACAATATGGCGCGAGCTCCGGATAGAAGCAGCCAGGATCTCTGTATCATAGCCCTGAATAGTATACACTTCTGAAATCTCTCGGATCAAAGCCATGCCATCCCAGTTGATATCATCAATACGACCAATAAATGGGGATAAATAGGTAGCACCTGCTTTTGCTGCAAGGATCGCCTGCCCTGTTGAGAAAACTAATGTACAGTTGGTACGTATATTATGGTTTCGAAACCAGTTTAATGCTTTTACACCTTCCCGGATCATAGGAACTTTGACCACAACATTAGGCGCAAGATCAGCTAATACCTGCCCTTCATCGATCATCCCCTGAAAATCAGTAGATATAACCTCAGCGCTGACATCTCCGTCCACGATGGCACAAATAGCCCGGTAATGATTATGGATATTCTCAACTCCCGTAATACCTTCTTTAGCCATTAATGAAGGATTGGTGGTGACACCATCAAGAATGCCTAACTCTGCAGCTTCTTTAATCTGGTTGAGATTAGCTGTATCGATAAAGAATTTCATGAAGATCGGATTGAGGAAATGAAAAAGTGAGAAATCATATCGCACCGCTCAACTTTCTACCCTTGCTGCATTTCTGCCCTGGGGGAGTTTGAAAGGAGCTGGTCGTATGACTCTCACTCCCTGCGAAGGTACGGATATTTCTATTCTTGCTCTTCCAGGCCTGTGATCTGATCTTTATACTTTCTCCACCAGGGTAGATCAGGAAGCTCAGCCATCAATACCACAGGGACTTTCTGAATAGGATGAATAAATTCCATCTTCCGGCAATGCAGCATAAATGAATTCGGATCATGAATGGTTTGCCCTCCATATTTCACATCACCAAGGATCGGACTGCCTATGAATGCCATGTGAACACGGAGTTGATGCGATTTGCCAGTAATCGGATGGAGGCGGATCAGGAAAAATCGGTCGACTTTACCTAATGTCTTATATACGGTTCGTGCCTTCACGGCACCGACACGTTCTCCTTTGACCACTTCAACTATATTTTTATTCCTGTCTTTAAACATCCAGTTTTGCAGATCCGCTTCATAAGGGTCGGGCATTTTTGTCACAAGAGCTAAATAAGTTTTATCCACCTTTCGCTCTGTGAATAGTTGTCGCATCCGTTCTTTGCCTTTAGATGTCTTTGCAAATATTAATGCACCACTGACCGGACGGTCAAGACGATGACAGGATTGCAGAAAAACATTTCCGGGCTTTTGATATTTCTCTTTCAGGTACTCGCGAAGTATTTCCTCAAGGCTTGTATCCCCGGTATCGTCCGTGTGAACGAGAAAGCCATTAGGCTTGTTGATGGCAATCAGGTGATTATCTTCATAGATGATTTCCAGTTCTCGCTTAGCCATCACGCAATTTAGAAATTTTCATTTTTGATTGGATGAAGATCACACTCGGTTTCTCTCCCTGCCCCAATGACACTTTTATGTTCGCAGCGTTGATTCATCATTGGATCGACACCGGTGATCTGGAGTTTACTGTGCATTTGGAAGATGTCGAACAACTGAACACCTGGGCAAGTTCATCTTTCCTCGATGTGACCAAAATGAGCTTTCATCGGGCTCTCTCACTTGATAATGCATACACCTTGCTTAGATCGGGAGCTGCACTCGGAGTTGGCTGCGGTCCTCTTTTGATCGCCAGGCATGAACTCTCAGAAAATGAAATTAAGAAAGGGCCTATCGCATTACCGGGTGAATGGACAACTGCACATTTGCTTTTCAAACTTTTTTATCCTGCAACGATTAACAAGGAATTTCATGTCTTCAGCGATATCGAAGACCTCGTCCTGGATGAAAAAGTTGTTGCCGGTGTGATCATTCATGAAAACCGGTTTACATATCAGTCAAAGGGCCTTGTTTGTATCACGGATTTGGGCACAGCATGGGAAACCCGAACCAATCTGCCTATTCCCTTAGGTGGCATCTTTGCTCACCGAAGACTTCCTGTTGAAGTTATTGAAGAGGTTGAACGACTCATTCGGGAGAGCATTCAATTCGCTTATCAGAATCAGGACATGGTCATGCCCTACGTGCGCAGATTTGCGCAGGAGATGCAAGAGGAGGTAATGTTGGAGCATATCAAGCTATATGTCAATGATTTTTCACTGGATTTAGGTGAAAAAGGTCTCCAGGCAATCGATTCCCTTAAAAATTTGCGATGTAGTCAATAGAAAGTCCTTTTCTATTGATAAGATTTTCAGCATAAAACATATTAAAAAAAATCGTTTTATCTTTTTTGTTGATAAAAAGGTGATTACATATTGCAAATAAGTTTAATATGTTTATATTTGTCCCAATAAGTTTTGGTTTTTAATGGATAATCGCTGTGGCTCGTGAAACGTCACGAGCCCCTTTTTATGCATCTCACCGGCAGCAACGTAAAAGTTCTGCTTCCAGATAAGAAGTGTGATCTTAGTTTTAGTTAACCTTAAGCCCGCTCGAAGGAGAGGGCTTTTTTATTTTACCTTTGTCGCCACAAAATTTAAGACCTTCTATAAAATCAAAATCTATGATCATCGGTGTTCCAAAAGAGATAAAAACAAACGAGAACAGGGTTGCTCTTACTCCGGCAGGAGCGCTTGAGCTTACGAAACGAGGCCATAAAGTTTATATCCAACACAACGCCGGTGAGCACAGTGGCTTCGAAGATTCAGAATACCATGAAAGAGGAGCTACCATTCTGCCAACCATTGAGGAGGTTTATAATAAATCGGAAATGATCATCAAGGTCAAGGAACCGATTGATATAGAATATCCATTGATCAAAAAAGACCAGCTCCTTTTCACCTATTTCCATTTCGCGTCCTATGAACCGCTGACGACTGCCATGATAAAAAATGAGGCGGTTTGTTTAGCATATGAGACTGTAGAACTCCCGGACCGTTCTCTTCCACTATTGGTCCCGATGTCTGAAGTCGCAGGCCGTATGGCCGTCCAGGAAGGAGCAAAATTCCTCGAAAAACCTGAAGGTGGCAGAGGTGTATTACTCGGTGGTGTTCCAGGTGTCGCCCCGGCAAATGTCCTCGTCTTAGGAGGAGGGATCGTTGGTGCACAGGCTGCGAAGATGGCTGCAGGACTTGGAGCCCGGGTAACAATTCTGGATGTCAATTTGAACCGAATGCGCTATCTGGAGGATATCATGCCACCAAATGTGATCACGATGTATTCGAATGAGGTGAATATTCGTGAATTGATCAAAAACCATGATCTGATCATTGGCGCCGTATTAATCCCCGGTGCCAAAGCACCGATGCTGATCACCAGGGACATGTTGAAGATCATGCGACCTGGTACAGTGCTGGTTGATGTTGCTGTTGATCAAGGTGGTTGTATTGAGACCTGCCGGCCTACTACACATGAGGATCCGATCTTTGTCATCGATGGTGTCGTTCACTATTGCGTAGCCAATATGCCAGGGGCTGTACCTTATACATCAACCATTGCATTGACAAATGCCACACTGCCGTATGCCCTGAGACTTGCAGATTTGGGTTGGAAGGCAGCTTGCCGTCAGGATCCTGCTCTTAGACTCGGACTAAATATCGTGAATGGCAAGGTAGTATATAAAGGAGTCGCGGATGCTTTCGGCCTTGCTTATGTAGATGTGGACTCAATCCTGAATTAAAGGAAAACTCTCCGAATTAATTTTAATCGTCAGGAAATAAGCGTGTTGCTTTCTTACTTGGTGTCATTATTTTTCCTGGCAAACCAGGTATTGGGTGGCATCCCGTATTTACTGTACAGGGAACCCTCTTTGTACGGCTCCTCCCCATGTTAGTTTTTTGTAAAAAAACTTTTAAAAATGACGATTTACTCCTAACTTCAAGTCAGGAATATATTAATTCACCTATCAACACAACTTTCTAAAGTATGTATATCACTTTTGAAGAATTGCGTAGAATCAAACATGCTTTGCCAACAGGCAGTGTCAAAAGAATTGCCGACGAGCTTCAAATCGAAGAACAAACCGTCAGAAATTATTTTGGGGCAAAGAAGTATGAGAATGGTCAGATTGTGTCACAACATATTCAACCCGGGCCGGATGGAGGCATCGTTTCACTCGAAGATGAAACGATCCTCACTGTGGCAAGGAGGATTATCGAAGAGTCAACTCACGATACATTAGCTCAAAACTAAAAAGGTGATCACTGTTTAAAGTGTCACCTTTTTTGTTTTTAATGCTTCTGATCAACTGATTTGTTCAGGACTCATTCGCTGACGAACAAAATGGTTTTAAAGGCCAGTAAAATTCCTATACGCTTTTGTATATCGGTCAGGAGTTTCATAAATGGATAATTTATCCAATTTCAAAGACTCCAAAGTTTTCCCGAATAGAATTAAAGTTCTGATAGGATCAGGATCAGTTTTGAAAGAATAAACATTTTTTCTGACCTGGCAGTACAAGCCTGCTTCATTCGCTGCTTTTATCCAGCCAGCCGCAAGATCACAGGGAATAATCATGCCAATGAATCCTTTTGCATTGCATCGGATAGCCAGGGCATTTACCCAGTTAATCATTGGGAGAGATGAATGGCGGGAGTTTTTCTTGATATCATCCTCCGGTTTTAGCTGATTGAAATAAAACGGTGGATTACAGATCACCAGATCATAGGTTGACACATTTCCTTTTGTCGTCAATATATCTTCCTCGTTCACGGATAATCGGTCAGTGCATTTGCTTGAACGAAAGTTGAGATTAGTCAGCCTGACCGCAGCTTCATGATTGTCAATCGCATGAATAATAGCATCAGGGAATGTATGGGCCATCATCAATGAAAGAATACCCGTTCCTGATCCGGCATCGAGAATCGATTGAGGTGTTATTGAAAGATGAGACATCCAACTGCCGAGCAGAATGGCATCAGTTCCAATCTTTAAAACTTCCTGATTTTGGAATATGGGGATTTGTTTCCAGTAGAAAACTTCATTCATCAAAATGAATGATCATTTAGAATCTTCGCCGCCAGTAAAGGCAACCTTAATCGATTCACTTGTTTCCATGTTTGATTCCAATACAACCTTTTGAGTAGTCAAACCATCAAATACCGAAACGGTCACCGTATTTGGTGGAACCATCCCGACATTATGTGCGTAAAGCACAAGGTCTTGTGAGAAACCCAATAAGGTAGCCGTTACGGTGAACTTGTCTGATTTAAGTTCCCGGTTCGTAATGATCCATTCATCACCGAGTTTTAAAGAAACAACATCACCGTCGATCGTATTATGATCCCATACGCTGATGGTCAGCTTTCTCTTTTTCACCTCAACTGAACCTTTCTCTAAGACAACTACTGAATCAGCAACTATATCCTGTGGTTTACCAGCCAGTTCTTTAATAGACCATCCTATCAGATCATGATACGCAAATTGGTTAGATGTCGATGCTGTGAAACCCAGCCATGCAGTCCTATCAACACTTTTAATTTTTTCTGCAATATCAAGTTTCACCGAAAGGATTGGAAACAAATAGGAATCGAGATATACCTGCAACCTTCCATCCCGATAAATGATGCGTGTAAAATGAGGATGACCGTCAGTGATTTCAGAAATTTCATGGACAGTGGCATACTTTCGGTATGACTTTGTCTCCGGATTGTAAAATGAAAGGTTGACATGATTACGGCTTCCTTCATTATCATCTTTTGTGTCAAATTCAAGAGCTACAGCATACGGGATCTGTTTATAACCAATATCATTCCCGATGCCGCCGGTGATAGAAGATGACTGCGCCTGAATGACAAACGCAAAACCGTCTCCCGGAAGATTCTCGGGTTGCTTGCTTGAAATCAGGAAAGTAAATTCAGTTTCGAATCCTTCCGAAAAATCAATTTTCCGTGCAGCGTACCAGCATGCCCCACTTTCGTTTGGCTTATCTGAAGTGAGCCTAAGTTTTTCATCTGTTAGTACGGTTGATCCCTGCATGTTGATGCTTTCGCTGAATGCACGAAAATCATTAATCTGAAACATGTATTGCTGCGCGTGTCCTTCCAACACGAAGAACAGGAGTACCAGCAACAAAAGAGATCTTAATAATGAATCACCTTGTTTTGGAAGAATCAATTTCACGCTTGAAAACATAGGCAGGACTACACAGGACCTGGTTACAATACATGGCCCCGCAGATACAAAGTTAAAAAAGGGAAAGGGATTTGGATTACAGGAAAAGCATATTCACAAATCATTGTGTTTCAGGTGCTAATTCCATCCTAAACGGCTAATTGGGTGTAATCTTTAACAAATGCGATGATGTTCGGAAAGTCTTTGAAATCCGATTTAGATTTATTTGTCAACAATACGATGGTCTTGCTGCCCGCACGATAAGAAGCATCAGCACCACTTGGGCTGTCCTCAAAGACAATACAGTCCTCTATCGGAATATTAATTTCTTTAGCGGCCTGAAGAAAAACATCAGGATTGGGTTTGCCGGCAATGACATCATCTTCATGAATGGCCCCTTTGAAATAATCCTTAACCCCAAGTGTTGTGGTGAAAAAATCAATATTCTCTTTTGGGGCAGCGGATCCGATGATCATCGGAATGTTCTTCTTTTCTAATGCATCAAGAAATTGAATAAAACCCTTGATCACATGCTCCTCCGGGTCAAATAACTGGCGGAATAACGATTCCTTTTCATCAGCGATTTTCTGTTTTTCCTCTTGTGAGAATTGCCCGGGGAAAATTCGTTCGAGAATCTCATCATTGATTCCATGTGCCTTTTCGCTTACTTCTTTAATGGACAATTCACAACCATATCGCTTTGCTATCTCTTGCCAGACCTTCATATGTAGTGTCATGCTGTCGACGATCGTGCCATCAACATCAAATATGGCACCGCGCATATGTTGGAGAATATCATTTTTGATCTGCTTCATGAAAATCGCTTAAGTAAATACAAATGGAGTTGAATGAATTTCGAGTATGAACACCGGAAAAGAAAAAAGGCTCATAAAAAAGGATATAGTCCTAATTTATAAGCCTTTGCAGCCCCTAGGGGAGTCGAACCCCTCTTTACAGAATGAAAATCTGTCGTCCTAACCGATAGACGAAGGGGCCGTCTGATCGGATGCTTCTTTTAAAAGCAGGGCAAAATTAGAATTTTTTGAAACCCAGCCTCGAAAAAAATGCAGGCCAACACGCAATCAGAACATTGATTTCAACCTTTTGAGCTGTAAATCAGTTATATAGCCCATATTTTAGTCCGGCTTATCACCTGTTTTTATTTTAAAACCGGGTTCTACCCTCATTTCAGAGCCAACGGATTAAATTTGTAACTCATCTAGATTAAGACCAATCAACCAAAATGTCGAAAAGAATAGTGATTAATGGCTTTGGCCGTATAGGAAGGCTTACGTTTCGTAAGCTGTATAATATGCCGGATATAGAAATAGTTGGAATCAATGATCTGACAGATCCGGCCACCCTTGCCCATTTACTGAAATATGATTCTGCCCAGGGTACTTTTGATCGGAACGTTCGTGTAGAAGGAAACACCCTTATCGTAGATGATGAGCGGATCCAGATTTCTGCCATCAAATCACCGGCGGAATTGTGGAAAGGTTTGAATGCAGATACTGTTTTAGAATGCACAGGCCTCTTTACGGACCGTGAGAAGGCGTCTGCCCACATTCGGGAAGATGGTGCTAAACGCGTTATTATCAGTGCACCAGCCAAAGGGAGTGATGTACCAACCATTGTATTAGGTATCAATGATGATCAGATTGATGAAAACGAAACGGTTTTCTCCAATGCCTCCTGCACCACAAATTGTCTGGCACCGCTGGTCAAAATAATGATCGACAATTGGGGAATTCAATCAGGGTCCATGCTGACTATCCATGCCTACACAGCTGATCAGAACCTCCAGGATGCACCGCACAGGGATTTGCGAAGAGCAAGGGCAGCTGCTTATAACATCGTCCCAACGAGCACTGGTGCAGCATCTGCATTGAGGCTCGTCATTCCCGCCATTGGAGATAAATTGGCTGCAATGTCCTATCGTGTCCCTGTCATCAGTGGATCCGTCGTTGATCTAGGTCTCATTTTAGAAAAGACGGCAACGGTTGAAGAGATCAATGCTGCCTTTTTGGATGCATCTCAAAACAGGATGAAAGGAATTGTTGAATACTGTGTAGATCCAATCGTTTCCGGTGACGTCATTCGCAATACTCACTCTTGTATTTTTGATTCTCTGCTGACTGAGATCACAAATAATGTTGTCAAAGTTGTTGGATGGTACGACAATGAAGCCGGATACTCTTCCAGGTTGGCAGAACTCGCATATCGAATCACAAAATCATAATGGCAGCAGACTTACGAAATCTCGACGTCAAAGGAAAGAAAGTACTCCTCCGTGTAGATTTTAATGTACCCCTTGGGAAAAATTATGAGGTTTCGGATGACTCGCGATTACGTGGAACTGTACCTACCATCCAATACCTGGTTGGTGAAGGCGCAAAGGTCATACTCCTGTCCCATTTTGACAGACCACTCAAAAAGCTGTTACCAGATGGAGAAATTGACAGGAATAAATTTTCACTCAAACATATAGTTGAACCCTTGAGCAAACTTCTTGGCAGGAAGGTTGAATTTTCTCCTGACACGATTGGCGACAAAGCGATCAGTCAAATTGGAAATCTCAATGACGGCGAAGTTATCCTGTTAGAAAATACGCGATTCTATCCCGGCGAAGAGAAGGGTGATTCAGATTTAGCCCTTCAAATGTCATCGCTTGGTGACTTGTATGTCAATGATGCATTCGGGGCTGCACACCGTGAACATGCATCAACTGCAGTCATTGCAAAATATTTCAATGATGATCAGAAAGCTTTTGGATTTCTGATGAAGGATGAGCTCGACAACGCAAAGAAAGTGCTGGAAACAACTGCACGTCCATTTGTTGCCATATTAGGTGGTGCTAAAGTCTCAGACAAAATCCTGCTGATCGAATCATTATTGGATAAGTCGGATAAGATCATTATCGGTGGAGGAATGGCTTATACATTCATAAAAGCTCAGGGAGGAAAAGTTGGTGCCTCCTTAGTGGAGGAAGATAAATTAGATCTGGCGATAGAATTAGTGGAGAAAGCAAGAAAGCTTGGGAAGACAATCGTGCTCCCATCTGATAGTATTGCCGCAGAAAAGTTTGCACCGGATGCGATGTTCAAAAACGTTCCTTCAAATGAAATTCCGGACCATTGGATGGGTCTTGATATAGGCCTCACTGCACGTTTTGAATTTGCAAGTCATCTGAAAGGTGCAGGTACAATCCTGTGGAATGGTCCAATGGGGGTATTCGAAATGGAAGCCTTTTCACATGGTACAAAAGCAATAGCCCAGGCAGTTGCGGATGCTACATCTGCAGGAACCTACTCATTGATTGGTGGAGGAGATTCGGTTGCAGCCATACATCAGGCAGGACTATCACATGCAGTTAGTTTTATTAGCACGGGTGGAGGGGCCATGCTCGAATTGCTTGAAGGAAAAACGCTACCGGGAGTAGCTGCTATCCTTCAGAAATCGAAATAAACTTACATACCATACTCAGTTCTGAAACCGGACTACTCTACCGGATAAGTGTAATACTACCGGTAACTGTCTCTGACAGATCTTCATACACAAGTTTCGCCACATATACATATACTCCAGGGGACACTGGGTCATCATTAAAAGTACCGTC
>JANMVA010000528.1:0-1999 GCA_031392195.1 Saprospiraceae bacterium
AGAGCTCTTATCAACGGTTTTCTCCCCGAAAACCGAACAGCAATTGGAGTGATAGCAATAAGGAAAGAGTGAAGCGCATGATCAAGGAAGGGAAGATGACCGAACATGGTCAGTGCATGATCGACCTGGCGAAAGAGAATGGAAGATGGAATTCTTAATCCTTGCTAATTTCAATTCGTTTGCTTATGTAAATAATACAGCAAAGCCATAGTTGATTTTGTATCAATGTTGGATGGTCAATTGAACTTCGTACCTTCAAGGTCCAATGCACAAAATCTATGAGGACCATTTCCGGAAGTTTTATTTTTCCCTTTTTTCTTTTCTTTTCAGCACAACTGTCTGGCCGGGGTACGATATCTTCAAGAAGTGCATTCAATAACTTTATTTATAAATTGTTCAAAACCATAAATATAAATGGAACTTGTAAAACGCCTTATTACATCATTTCTACCGGTTTTCCTGCTTTTTACCATGGCAGGTTGTACCGTTGAAAAAACTGTATCCACTGAAGTCCCAACTCAGGAAGAATTGATTTCCGAAGCAAATAAACTCGACAGCTTATTTCTCGTCGCTTTCAACAAGGGTGATGTCGATGGACTGATGAGTGTGCTGTGGAACAGTCCTGAACTGGTCGCATATCCTCCGGGTGAATTGCAACTCAAGGGTTATGATGCTGTCAAAGACTTATATGTCAAAGAATTTGCTACAAATAAAGGAGCTGTATTAGCTTATACCGGAACATATAATATTCCATTCGCTGATGGTGTAGCGGGTTTTGGTACATATACATGGACACTCCCTGTTGAGGGGAAAGATCCCATTGTTGCAGAAGGCAGGTATTCCGATATTAAGGCGTTTAAAGATGGAAAGATGGTCATCATTCATGATCATTCTTCTTCTCCGATGCCGGCTGAACCTCCTGCGTCGGATTCTACATCCGTGCAATAATCTGCCTGCAAAGCGCAGCTTTGATGACGCCAGAACGTAGGTCAACCTACGCTCAACTTATGTAAAATTTTGGACAGGCCTTGCCTGTCCAAAATTTATTTGACTTGTTGAGCGTAGGTTGACCTACGTTCTGGCGTCTGCAAATTTGCAATTTGCGATATGGGCTAAAGCGCAGCTTTGACCATTTGTCATGGAGATCTTTTCTCTCGTACAAATTATAAACTTTACTTTTGATTAATCACAATGAATATCGGAAATATGAAAAAGACATCATTCAGTATTCTGTCATTTCTAATCATATTCTTTTTTCTAATGACAGAGTTAAATGCTCAGATCGTTGCAGGTGAAGTCCCAGCCGGTACAAGTATTTATTATCCTGATATTTTGCTCACACGAACCGCTGATAATACAGATACTACAGCATTCCTTGAAATAGATCAGGACGGCAGTGTCGATGTTTCGATTTTATTGTACAAAGGATTTCCACCTGCAGACAATCCAAACCAGGTATTGTTTTTTCCTGTGGATAACCGGTATTCATTTTGTCTTTATGAGCCATACAGAACAGCGCTGTTCGACCAAGGTGATACATTGTGTGGTTCAGGTTTTGTATGGGGTATTGATACCTTATATATAGTTGATTGTTTTGGTGGCTGGAATTGTGGACATGGTATCGACTCGATCCAGGATATGTATTTAGCGTACAGGGAAAATTCAACAGGACGCATTGGCTGGATTCAGTTTTCCTCCTCTTTGTATTCCGGCGTGGAAGAAAATCCCATCACCTTTGAAATTTCCAGCGTGCTGTCTTATGATCTGGGAACAAATGTATCAGAGGAAAACAATACAAAGCAGGTTAACATCAGCCCCAATCCCACTTTTGATGGCCTCTTTGCCATTCATAGTGATGAAATGATCCGATTAGTTGAAATATTTAATACTGCGGGCAAAATGGTCAGTGCATTTTCGGGAAATACAGACGAGTATGTAATGCCTGATGTCGCTGGAATTTATACGATCAGGATCCATTTGATAGATGATCGGATTGTGA
>JANMVA010000567.1:0-2640 GCA_031392195.1 Saprospiraceae bacterium
GCGCACAATCCATACATAATTTCCTTCTTCGAATACGGGATAGGAAGGACGCATGACTGTGGTCTTTCCTATCCATGTTGAAAAAGCCAGGCCCTGTGCGCCTGTTATGAAAGGAATGAGCATGACAGTGTCACCCGGACAGAGTAATAACGGATCGGTTATCTCTTCGATCATCAAAGTACAATTGCAATCAGGTGTCGTGATCATATCCATAGCATCACACTGGCCGGACGATGAAATGAGATCAATCGTCACATTTTGCCCCAATGGCACATTATTGATTGTAAAATTCGTTGGCCCTGTCTGCACCACCAATCCAACATCAGCATTAAGACTCGCTGCATTCGATGTAACATGCACTGTATAATATATAGAATCCGGATCGCAATCGATATCAATAATCGTCAAATCAGGAATCAAGTGCAACTCAATTGTAGTAAACCAGGAATCAGGACATCCTGGTTGTGGATTGGTGACAGTGTAAAGCAGATCATAAGTTCCCAGGTCCGCATTCTGAGTGAGAAGATTATTTCCGGAAACAGAAGGATATGTTGCTCCTGGAGCTCCATTAATAACCGACCAGATACCGGGAGGAGGATTTTGCAAAACCTGTGATAGATCAATGATTTCTGATTTGCAAATGACATTCGGAACAATTCCCGGAACAAGTTGCGGGCAACCGCATTGTGTTATGATCTCAACTATAAAACCCCCCAGGCCTCCAGTGCAAGGAGGTGTTTGATTAGTTGTACTATAATAAAAAAGATATTGCCCCGGGGCCACACCCGTAAAGTCAACGTAAGAAGGATCGGTTAAATCCACCATTGCACCTGAATCATCAATGAAGAATCCTGCAATATCCTGATGAGGATAAACCTGTGACACATTTGCTTCAAAATTTATATATAGGCTGTCAGGATCATCCAGGCATATTTCAAACCAATTTTCGGCAAACTGGAAGTATGGTTGAGTGAAAATGGTCACAGCAATCGTGTCCATTTCAGCCGGACAGAAACCAATTGTATCAACTGTAGTGCCATACCAAAATACTTGACCATTAACCCAATCATCCTGGTCAGGATAATATATGGGTTCTAAAATGGTAGTGATAGTCCAATATCCATTTCCGGAAGCAGTCCAGGATGAATTTATGGCGGAGCCACCCAGTGTCACCTGTATTGGATTGTAATCATCATTACACATCGTATCGAAGTCCACCACTTCAAGAGTAGGCTGATCCTGAATAAAAACAAGGAGTTCAGCACTATCAGGACATCCATCTATAGGTGCAGAATCAAATGTAAATCGTATTCCATACTCTCCCTGATCAGCTCCGAGCGTTTGAAGAACAGAACCTTGTAATGTTGCAGGATTCGATCCGGGAGGTGCGCTGAATATCTCATAAGTTCCAGGAGCTCCTGCCATAATAAATGCTGCCAATGATAAATCTAGTTGACTGTTACATATGCCACCTGGTAATTGCTGAACATCGATAAACGGGCATTGACATTCCATAACTGATATCACAATATCATAATCAGATTCCTGGCAAGGAAAGGTTGCTGAATTTGTTTGATAGTGAAATGTATAAGAGCCTTCCGCTACGCCATCGAAATTGACACTGTCAGGCCGGGTAAAATCAACCGGCACTCCCCCACTATTCGTCCATATACCATTCACATCTCCATCAATGATCAGCGAAGGAAAATTGACAATAGAGCCTTTATCTTCTTCATTGCAAATGCCAATCGTATCTTCTACAAAAACAGCAATGGCAGGTTCGTTAAAAAGAATGAATGATGTATCCGTTTGATTTCCGCAAATGGGATCAATGACATGCAATACGATTGGGATCATCGTAGCATTTGAATCCTGAGGACCCGGAATATAGGATGTGGCCAGTGAAGAAGGATCCACGAAGTCACCGTCACCTAAACTCTCCCACAAAATGTCCGGAGCACCGAACGGCATTGTTGAGCCGCTGATAAACACTGTAGCAGGTCCGCAGTTTGCAATTCCTGCTCCCGCATCAGGTACATATGTTGCGACGACTTCAATGCTTTCACTTGCAGATGAAGGGCAACCGGGATCAGGATTATCAAGTGTATAGGTGACTGTATAGATACCGGGATCTGAAGCATCACTAATAAAATTATCTCCGGCGATAAATGCAGGATTGCTTCCGGGAGGTGATCCGCTGACAGACCAGTTGCCTGCACCACCTGAAATAAGAAGAGTGGAAAGATCAAGCATCCCATCATCTGCACAAATCGCATTCGTTGGAGGGATTGTCTGGAACGGAGGACAATCACAATCGATAATAGACACCGGGATATTATAAGTGGTGATACCACATTCGGCAAAAGAATGCTGGATCACGACAGATATAATAACAAACTGATCATCAATGTCCATCGGGCCCGGTAAATAAGTTACCTCCATTGTGTTCACGATCGTGAGGTCGCCATCCCCCATTGTGCTCCATGCAATCCCGGTATAATCACCCGAGACATTAATTGTAATGGTAACAGTCTCGTCATCACAAATCTCAAGGTCCTGTGGTAGATCTGCTTCGGCAGCATTGACGATATCGATCACCAATGGTTCATTACCTCCAATGCATATGTCAGGGTCAACAGG
>JANMVA010000571.1:0-6178 GCA_031392195.1 Saprospiraceae bacterium
CAAACACCCACCGAGTTCCGCGAAGAGATGCGGAAGCTGGTTTCCTAAAATCACAACGATTCCTCCGAAAAGTGTTACTACCTGCTTCTGATGCAGCCTCATCTTTGTGGTATCAATTATTAACGACTTTAAATCCACAAATCATGGAAGCAGTAGCAAAAACAACAACAAAATGGGTGATAGATCCTGTACACAGTGAGCTTACATTTAAGGTAAAGCACATGATGATCACCAATGTAAAAGGTGAATTCAAAGACTTCTCTATCCAAGCTGACGGAAATGATCTCTTAAAATCAACTTTCGCTGTCACGATCGATGCATCATCCATCAATACCAATAGCGAACAAAGGGACGCACACTTACGATCACCGGATTTCCTTGATGTGGAAAATCACAAAGAGATCAGCTTTCATAGTACATCCTTTAAACTAAAAAGTGATGATGAATATGAACTGAGAGGGATGCTGAATATCAAGGGTATTATTAAAGAGGTTGCCCTGAAAGTAGAATTTGGCGGTATCAGTAAGGATCCCTGGGGAAGTGAGAAAGCAGGATTTTCCATGAGCGGTATTATCAATCGTAAAGACTGGGGCCTCAACTGGAATGCTGCCCTTGAAACCGGTGGTGTGCTGGTCAGCGACGAAGTGAAAATTGCCGGTGAATTTCAATTTATAAAACAATCATAAAATAAAAAGTCATGAAAAATAAAGTCATCATTATCACAGGAGCAGCGATGGGTCTTGGATTGGCAACAGCGAAAGACCTCGCATCGAAAGGAGCTAATCTTGTTCTGGTCGATTACAACGACAAAAGTTTGAATGATGCCAAAACGGGACTGAGCAAAGAGTTTCCGGATGTGAAAATCCACACCGTTGTGGCGGATGTTTCAAACGAAGATGCGGTGAAAAATTATGTCGATGAAACAGTCAAAACGTTCGGCCGGATTGATGGGCTCTACAACAATGCAGGCATCGAAGGAAAGCAGGCGAGCATCACTGAATATGATGTGAATGTGTTCAAGAAAGTCATTGATATCAACCTGATGGGTGTGTATTATGGAATGCGATATGTCATTCCCGTGATGCAGAAACAAAAATTTGGTCGCATTGTCAACGTCGCATCCGTCGGCGGTATTCGTGGCGTACTCAATCAAATGCCATATGTTGCCAGCAAGCATGCTGTTTCGGGCATGACAAAGAATGCGGCATTAGAGTATGGCAGAGATGGTATCCTCACCAATGCGATTGCACCGGGTGCTATTCTAACCCCGATGGTTGCAGAAGCATTCAAACAGGTGAATCCTGCTGATCCGAAAGCTGCTGAAACGGAATATGCACAACGCAATCCAACGAAACGTCTTGGGCAACCACATGAAGTCGCTAAGCTGGTATCGTTTCTTTTGAGTGAGGACAATGGGTATGTGAGCGGACAGACCATTGCCATCGATGGAGGCGAATCAAACATCTACGGCAACTCGTAAATTTGGATCATGGACAGAATTGAATTTTTAAAATTAATGGCATTATTGCCATTAACAGGAGCAGCGATGAAGCTGAATGATTTAAATAAACTGACACGGCCATTGGACAACACGGTAAAAATGCCGGTGTTGTTCCTTGGTCATGGCAGCCCGATGAATGCCATTTCGGAAAATGAGTTTGTAACCGGGTTCAGGAATGTGGCGAAAGAAATTCCGAAGCCTAGTTATATACTATGTGTATCGGCTCATTGGGAAACAAAAGGAACGTTTGTCACAGCGATGGAAAAGCCTGCTACAATACACGATTTTGGTGGATTTCCAAAAGAACTTTTTGCTGTGCAATATCCGGCACCTGGTAGTCCGGAGCTTGCAAAAGAAACAAAATCGCTTGTCAGGAAAACAACAGTAGGATTGGATGACAAGTGGGGCCTGGACCACGGCGCCTGGAGTGTTATTAAACATCTCTATCCCAAGGCTGATGTCCCTGTCATTCAAATGAGTTTGGATTACAATCAATCACCACAATTCCATTACGAACTGGCTAAAGAACTTATATCACTTCGCAATAAAGGCGTGTTAATTGTTGGCAGCGGTAATATGGTTCACAACCTTGGCATGATGGCGTGGGACAAATTGAATGAAGATGAATATGGTTTTGACTGGGCTATTGAAGCCAGTGAAAACATGAAAAAATTTATTCTCAATGGCGACCACAAAAGCCTGATCAATTTCCGCTCACAAGGGAAAGCTTTTGATTTGGCTATTCCGACACCTGAACATTATTTGCCATTGCTTTATTCACTGGCATTAAAAGAAGATAATGACAATGTCATATTATTCAATGATAAAGCAATTGCAGGATCACTGACCATGACATCCGTAAAGATTGGATAGGAATGAAAAAGGCGGAGGCGAAGGCGGAGGAGGAGGCGAAGGCGGAGGCGAAGGCGAGGGCTATTCTTCGGACAGCTTTTTGCTTTTTGACTTACAGATCAACACCACTGTGAAGGTTCCCTACTTCGAAACTTCAAATTCAGAATTCCGACTTTATTTCATAATTCGTTGTTCGTTGATCAGTGTTCTTCTGTTCACTTCATCCTTCTTACTTCAAACTTCAAATTCAGAATTAAGACTTTATTTCATGATTCGTTGATCGTTATTCGGTGTTCTTCTGTGGAAATATTTATTTTACTCTTTTGCCTGGCACCAACAGAAACAAAACATCAGCGGAAATTTATGATGCTACAAATACCGTTGAAGGAATAAGTGCAATCGAAAATAAAATCAATGAAATTGACAGCGGAGAATATGTCTTTTTAAAAGCTATCAACATGGATACAAGCAGATTAAAGCCTTTGATAGAATTTATGAAAAGTAAAAATTTGAAGGTTACCGTCATTTCACAAACTGTCGCAGAATAGCATAATCCGCAATAGCTCTTGCAATACGGACTTACTTTCCTACTTTGCCCCGAGACAAAATATTTTACCTCAATGAAATTAATCATTGGAGCTTCAATTCTTATTTTGATCTCTTGTTCTCACGCTTCAGCTCAAAGAGACATTATTAGAGCAAAGGTATGTATTCTGAAAATTGATACTACTCAGGACATATTTAATTATCTGGCTATATCGAGTAAAAACAAGAATCTCGAAGGATGGGGGTTATGGTATTCCAAAAATGAAAATCAATTTAAAGTATTACGGGAAAAAGATATTGTCTCTACACAAATCAAGAAAAAATACCCCGATCAATTTTTAATAGGAAACGACACTGTAAGTTTAAGAGGTCATGCAATTATGAATCCGCCCCTCTTTGATGGAAAAATTCAAAATTATTATCAGTTGGTTAAGATTTTGAAATAAAGTGAAAGTGAAGTAAGCCAACAAATAAGGCTTGTTGAAGAATTAGCTTGGAAATTTCAATTGAATAAGCTCGCTGCTCACTATCACCCCTAAATCCCCTAAAGGGGACCTTTTTCACTCCGGTAATAACAGCGGTCCTATTATAAGACATTGCCATCGCAGAGAATGATCATAATTTATCCTTTTAAATCCGCGTTCCCCAAAAACATATTCATGGCTAGTTAACTCTGATGTTAAGTGAAATCTCCCAAACTCTGCATCTAGTCCTCCGGTATCCCAGGTCCGGAATCCCCCAAAGAACAAAAATTAAACCTTTGATCCTTTGATCCTTTGCTCTCCCGCAACATTGCTGAAGCAATGGCGGGATCTTCGCTGCGCTTCGACTTTGATCGTTTGGTCCCAATAATTATCTTCGCACCTTCACCAAAGCTGAAATAAATTCAAAATCATTATGTTTCTTAAAAACAAAATGTCGTTCACGACAACATTCATAGCCATCTGCCTGATATCCATCGGCGGAAGATTACACGCCCAGACGAAGATCTGGTCAGAAGATATGACAGCTTCCCTGGGCGAAGTCGGCTGGATAGAACAAGCGAATGACGGCATTATCATTGCAGCCGGAGCTCATGGCCTCATGGGAATTGATAATAATACCGGAAAACAAATCTGGATAAAGTTAGAGTTGAAGGCCGTCCTACGAGAAACATATCAGAATATCGAAGGTCTTCCACTATTCTATGCTGAATATTCCCCAGTGGTGGGTAAAACCCGCGGAATTATTATTCATTCAAGCACAGGAAATATTCTCTATGACACAAAAGATGACGGATACCGTATCAAGACGTATCATCTGCTTCCTGCACAGGAAATGATTCTTTTTGAAATGACAAAAGAGAGCAATCAACTCCTGATGAGTTTCAACCTTCGTACGATGACGAAGAATTGGGTGACTGACCTGGGAGAGATAAAAGGATTAGTAGCTAAAATTGGAAACCTGGCGATCCGATCGAGCTTTATTGACCAGGGACCTATGTTCAGTAAGAGCGGTGACCTTATTGTCGGTGTAAACCAGATGGCGTATGGCATTGATGCAGCCGCTGGTAAAATCAAATGGAAGTATGAAGCCGACAAGAAACTCCAGGCGCTTGTCTATTCTGCCCAAAGCAATAGTGTGTTCATGGGTGTGAAAAAGAGTAATAAGCTGACTGTGTTGGATCCTGCGAATGGAGCCGATATTACTCCCGGAAAACTTAAGCTGAAAGGAAGTCTGCTCGATATCACTTCGGATAGCAGGAATAATATTGTCCTGGTCGAAACGGAAGGCTTTAACCTGATCGATCCGAAGACCAGTGATTTCCTCTGGGATAAAAGTTATAAGATTGAATACCTGGATGAAGTCATTCCTTTTGCAAAGGGCTATATCGCCGTGGGAAAAGATGAGAAGGATGGTTCGATTTCATATGTTGACAGCAATGGAAAGAAGATATGGGATTCGAAAGTAAAAGGCTACGTTTATTATGCTACCACGACAGAAAAAGGCGTCTTGTATATTTCGACTGAGCGTTCGAATATCATGAGCTACAGCGATGGCAAGGATGTCTGGGACAAGGATGTCAAATTCAAAAGTATCCCTGCAGTGACCTATGATGAAGCAGAAAAAAAGGTCATCCTGTTTGAGAGTGGCACGGGCTATAAGTTCGACCTTGCTACAGGAGCGATGACCATATTCGCAGAGGACATCAAACTGGAAAATGTAAAATGGGACACCCCACTCAGAGCAGAATATCGTCCCACCGGGTACTTCTTCTATACAAGTCAGCACACCTCGCTACTCGACAAAAAAGGGAAACTGGTTTATACCAGGGACTACCCAATGCTCGCTACAACTGATTTTACCAGCCTGGCTCAATTCGGTGCCAATATAGCCGGAATCGATATCGATATTGCTGGTTCTATTGAAAACATGAAGGAACTCGACAGACTATCGAAGGGAATCTATCGTGATACAAATGCCGCAAATCAGGGAACTTCTCAAACCCATGTAGTAGCATCAGCTTCTATCGGAAATACACAGCTTTTCGAAGTAACGAAGACGCGCTATTCTAACTCCAGGAATGCGCGAGACCACAAGTTCATTACAACGAAAGAGGATGAGACCAAGCGAGGAATCTTCATGATCAACAAAGACACCGGAAAGGTGGATAAGAAGATCAATATTATGGATGTTACCCCATTATATGTCGTTGACGAAATAGATACAAGGGTTTTTGTTGTTGCACCCGGCCGTATCGTGATACTCGACAATCTCAACCGCGGAAGCGTCGCCAACGTCGAGAATGCGCTGAAGGACTCGCGCGTAGAGTTGGTGCAGGGCGATATCCGGGACGTGGCGTTGATGCACAAGCTGGCCAAAGGAATGGACGCAATCGTCCACATGGCTACGCTGCGCATCACGGCCTGCGCGGAAAATCCGCGCGAGGCGATGGAAGTGATGTGCGATGGCAGCTTCAACGCGCTCGAAGCCGCGCGGGCTGCAGGCGTCACGAAGTTCGTCACGGCCTCGACGGCGTCGATCTACGGCATGGCGGACAGGTTTCCCACGCCGGAGGATCACCATCCGTACAACAACCGCACGTGGTACGGAGCGAGCAAGATCATGCTGGAGGGCCTGCTGCGGTCATTTAACGACATGTACGGGCTGCCGTACGTCGCATTGCGCTATTTCAACGTTTACGGTCCCCGCATGGACATCCACGGCAAGTACACGGAAGTGCTGATCCGCTGGATGGAGCGCATAGACTCGGGCCGGCCGCCGCTCATTTTCGGCGAC
>JANMVA010000597.1:0-2333 GCA_031392195.1 Saprospiraceae bacterium
CTGAGGGAACAGCGCGCGCACGCGCCGCAACGGCACGCCGCGCACGTCGGCATTGCGCGGGTTGTTCACGGTGAAGTCGTACCAGAGCACGCCGCCGCCAGGTTTGACCCAGCGCCACATCGACCTCTTACCTCTTACCTCTTACCTCTTACTTCTTACCTCTTACCTCTTACCTCTTACTTCTTTTGATCCTTGATCCCTTGATCCTTTGCTCCCTTGATCCTTTCCCTACCCATGCTTCTCATGCAAAATCTTTTCTGAATACGCCAGCATGACAGATGAACATAAAAACACCACGTGAATGATAACCTGCCACATCACATGTTCCGACTCGTGATTTTTAATATTGATAAATGTCTGCAACAGGTGAATCCCCGAGACACCTACCAATGAACCTGCCAGCTTAACTTTTAAAGTTCCGGCATCTACCTTCTGAAGCCAGTCCGGTTTGTCTTCGTGCTTGTCAATATCGATCCGGCTGACAAATGTGGAGTATCCCCCGATGATCACCATCACAAGCAGGTTAGCCACCATCGTGATGTCGACTAATGTCAGCACACCCAGCATCAGTGCAGACTCGGAAATCTCATTGATCGTAACACACAAGTGGATCAGCTCAACGGCAAATTTATAAGTGTATAAAATCCCTCCTACAATCAATCCCGCATAAAGAGGTGCCTGCAGCCACCGGCTCGCGAAAATGAGGTGTTCAAATATTTTTTCTGCTCTGTTACTCATAAGTTATTTGTCAGTTAAGTCTTTTATTTTTTATGTTCCATTTCAGGATTTCCAATCCAATTCAACGTATGGAATTTGAAAACGCGTAAATATAGTCAGAGAAAATTTGAAACATGCAATATGACTGCAAGAACACTCTAAGGATCTGGTGGGAATAAAACAAGATTACATCATTTTCAGGAGTTCTCTGAGCCTGTCGAAGGATAATAAAAAAATCGAATCATTTTTCTTGGATCAAAAGTGATTACCATTTCACAGGAGGTCCCTGAGCCTGTCGAAGGGTACACGCACACATCATCCCCCCCACAATTCCAAACGCTGCGCGAAGCGCCGTTTGGAAGGTATTGCTAAAGGTTTATTTTCTTCTCTTTGGCAGGCTCAGAGACCTCCATGAAAATAAAATCATTTCTTCAAAATTAACCGCATCAATTCCTGATACCGGGCATCCGAATGCAAAGGCATGAGAAAAGGATCGATCGGCAGGTACAATATAATGGGCAACCGATTGGCAACCCCCAGGCTGATCAAATCGATAGCCGCTTCATACTCACCTAATGATGTCTTACACAGGATCAAAAGAACCAGCGCCCGATCCATTGATTCCGATTGCAAGGCTGACTCTAACTTTTTAATCCCATTTTCCGCCTCTTCTTTTTTTCCCAAAAATGCATAAGCCAGTGTCATTCCACCTAATTTCAAAAGTTGGTCTTTTTCATCAGAAAGATTTTGAAAAAAATCATGACCTCTTTCGACATCACCCTGCAGCAATAATGCTTGACCCCAATAAAGAAGAGAAACAAGCGATTCAGGGTTCAGGCTGACAACCTTTTCAAATTGCTCAATGGACTCTGCATACTTCTGTTGCGCATAAAGGATGACGCCATGAAGGTGAAAATTGATATCCGAGAAAGGATCAAGTTCTTTGGCAGTTATAATATTGGCTAACCCTTCATCAAACTTTCCTTCAGCTATCTGCACACAAGCTGTAGACTGATAGAAATCAACCGTCGGTCGTATTTCAAATGCTTTGTTTAAATGGCGATAAGCACTTTCCGTATCCCAATCCTGCAGAAAACTAATCCATGCAAGTTGCAGCTGGCAATCAGGCAGATTTGGGTCAAGTTCAATGGCTTTATCCAGATATGACTTTCCTTTGAAAAATGCTTCACCTGCGGGCATCAGACCAAGCGTCCCCAGCATCGCATATCCATGGTGTACGCCTAAATAGGCCAAAGCAAAATTTGGATTCACCGCGATCACCTTTTCCAGGAGAGCCAAACCCAGTTCGATATCCGGCTTACTCATCTTGAGAATATGATACCTGCTCTTCAGGTAATGCTGATAGCTTTCAACATCAATCTCCGGAGCCGTTACAAGTTTTTCTTCAATCGGAAAATGTCCCAGGTGCTCACGCAACTTATCAGCAATTAATAAACTGACTTCATCCTGCACAGCAAATACATCATCAAGCGACCTGTCAAATGTCTCGGACCAAAAATGAAAGTCCTCAGCCACGTCGATCAACTGCACGGTGATCCGCATCCTGTTACCTGAGTTCCGGGGACGCCGTCGCAGCCCTCGCGGGACTGCCTCTG
>JANMVA010000599.1:0-8360 GCA_031392195.1 Saprospiraceae bacterium
CACCGGGCAAGATCAACTTGCTGTGGTACAAGCAGAATACAATCTAAGTATCCGCAGGTTGAAAACTTCGAAAACAAATCTGGGTGCTATAAAACGTCTCTCCGAAATGTCCAGGCAATTGGCCGGCCTTCCTGCCAAGAAAATGAAGCCCGGACTGAAAAAATTGAGATCGAAGTTTAATGACTATCTGGCCCATTATGATCAGGAAAGTTCGGCCCCTGAACTTGTTGCAAAGGATAGTGAAATTGTCTCCACGGTTAAGAAAACGGAGTCAACTGACGGTAAGACTGCAACCACCAAAGAATATAAAGGTTATGTAAAGCCTGTGTCTGCCAAACAAATTGTTGGATACAGATCAGTCCCCGTTATCTGTGAAGTGTTGTCAGACACCCTGGATGCTGCAACTGGCAGAAGAAAAATTGAGTTAGCACCTGCCCTTATGTTTACGCATACAGATCCTGATCTGCGGCCCTATTTTAAGAACAAAGAACTCATCACCTGCTATGGCAAGTTATCGAAGATCGATGCGTATGTTTATTTATCCATTGAATTTCAAATAGCGAGCTCGCATTCACAAAGTAATTTCGGTTCACTCCAAAGCGGTAGCCTGCTGCGAATGAAATTATTGAACGGTGAATATGTTTCACTTTATAGTATCAGATCCGATCGCGGACGTATTGATCCTTATAGTGGCTACACTATTTTTACAGGACAGTATGCACTTGGAAAAAATGAGATCAAACAATTGATGTCAGCTGAACTGGACAAAGTCAGGATCTTATGGACTACCGGATATGAGGATTATGATGTGTATAAAATTGACTTTTTCCGCGATCAGTTGGGTTGTCTTATGGACCGGTAAAAATATAAAAGTCACTACATGCTCGGACTTAAATTGCCGACAGATCCACGGTGGGTCAATCTGGCTGAAATGACTTTGGAAGAAATACTCACGGATCATGCTTATTGTGAACAAAAAGCAGCGACATCCTGCATCACATTGATCCAGTCGTTCCCGGATAAAGTAGAAATGGTCGAATCCCTTGCTCCGATTGTTACCGAAGAATGGGGTCATTTCCGCCTGGTCCTGGCTGAATTGAAAAAAAGGCAATTGCAACTGGGAAGGCAACGGAAAGATGAATATGTCAATGCCCTGATGGCCTTTGAAAAAAAAGGAGGAAGCAGGGAAGACAGGTTGATCGAGCGATTATTGGTCTGCGCGCTCATCGAAGCCAGGAGTTGTGAACGATTTCGCCTTCTCTCACTACATCTCAATGACGATCATCTCAAGGAATTCTACCATGGGTTTATGGTATCAGAAGCCGGTCACTACAGGTTATTCATCGATCTCGCCCATAAATATGGTGATCCTGTCAAAGTAAAAAACAGGTGGCAGCAATACCTTGATTTCGAAGCGGAGATCCTCCGGACGATGAGCCCAAGAGGTGACCGAATGCATTGATCTCAATCAGGAAATTTATCACTCCTGATCAATTGGATCTGAATGGCATTATCATTGAATGTTCGGGTACCGACCAGGACGACCATGTCTTCATTATGCATGACTGACCACTCGCTCTTTTTGACTTTCGTATCATCCGGCCGTAGCTGTAATACTTTCTTTTCATGATTATAATCCCATCTGCCGGTTTGTGATTGCTTGCTTCCCTTACCTACTTTATAAGTGCCATCCGGCTCCAGGTCGATCCACTGTCCGGAATAAGATTGGTCCTTTTTTTCTTTGCCCACTGTATTTGTGGCTTTATAGTGAAAAAGCTGATCGGTCAGGAAAGTATATTCATGACCACCTGATATATTGTTGTAGATCACATGTCCAGCCGGGGCTTTCTTTGTCACGGTCATGGGCTGCCCGTTGATAACAGTATCGGATTTCTCTGTTTGAGAGGACACTGTCGGCTCCTCTACAACATTGGCTGTGTTTTGCTTACATGCGTTAAAGAGAACGATCGCGACAAGGAGGGATAAAAACGGAAATGAATTCATTCGGATTAATTTTGAGCTGCAAATTTAGAGGAATGATTGAAATGTCCACATCACGGGTAGCAGAAGCCGTCAGAAAATCACTGGATAAACTGGGTGTCACCAGTTCATCAAGGTTACTGGTTGGGGTGAGTGGTGGTGTTGACAGCATGGTCCTCATAGCTGTTTTGCAATCATTGAACCATCATTGTACAGCTGCGCATGTCAATTTTCAATTGAGGGGCCGGGAATCAGATGATGATGAAGCTTTTGTCAGGGAATGGTGTCTTCAAAACAATGTCACCTTCATAAGCCACAACGTGGATACCAATATGTACGCAGATGAACATAATCTCAATATTCAATCTGCAGCAAGGGATATTCGCTATCAATGGTGGGATCGTTTGATTAAAACTGACCGGAAGTTTGATTTTTTAGTAACAGCTCATCACAGGGATGATAATATCGAGACTTTTTTTATTCACATGCTGAGAGGAAGTGGATTAAAAGGATTGAAAGGCATTCCTGCAAAACGGGATTATATCATCAGGCCTTTGCTGGGCATAAACAAAAAAGATATTGAAACATTTGCCCGAGATTTTGAAATTCCTTTTCGCCTGGATAGTTCAAATTTAAAAGACGATTATCTGCGTAACCGGATCCGTCATCATCTGATTCCTCTGATAAAGGACCTCACACCTGCGGCTGATACTTTTTTAAAGCAAACACTTCAGCGATTGGATGTAGAATGGAATGCATGGGACAGAGCGTACCAACGTTGGAAATCGGAAAGTGTTACTCAGGAACATGGAGGATATAAGCTTCAGTGCAAGGAAGGTGATCAGGCATTCATACTGAAATACCTGGAAGAAAATGGAATTCCCTGGTCACTTGTCCACGATTATGTTTTTGCTGAGCGTATTACATCAAACCAACCGCTTCACTATGGAGAATTCATTTTGTCCCGGACAGATAGTGGATTCTATTTAGGGAAAAATCAGGTTTTTGCTCCATTACTGATAGACAAGCCAGGGCACTACGAAATCCCCATTGGACAATTTTCCATTGAATTTAAAGATGCAACAAGCTTCGATTTAAATGGTGATCCCAATGTTGAATATATTTCAGCAGACTTGATTGAATGGCCTCTGCAAATCCGGAATGTATTGGAAGGTGACAGGTTCAATCCCATAGGTATGCAGGGAAAGACAAAAAAACTCCAGGACTTTATGACAGATCTCAAACTGAGTGCACATGAAAAATCAAGAACATGTGTGTTGACCGCAGATGATCAAATCGTCTGGGTGATCGGGAAAAGACTGGATGAAAAATTTAAAGTCAGGACAGGAAACTCCATCATCTATAAACTGACATTCCTTCCTTTTTAGCCTGGTTGGAAAAAAGCAAAAACGGTGAGAAAGGAAACCACAGTGATAATAATACCGTACATAAAAATAGTATAGCATCGGCGCAGATACATGTATTTCTTCCCCAGTGCCTTGCCGAGGAAGAAAAGATCCCGCATGATCGTGGTGTCGAGAATATCATCATCAGCTACGGTGGCATTCATGCCTTGTTCGTACTCATCAAAACTCATGTTGTAATAATTGCCAAAGAAGAAAAGATTGGACTTCCTGGCCAGAATACTTTCCATGCTGCTGTAGCCTTTCATAGCGATAGGCCTCGTAGCGAGTGTTGCATAGACCAGCGATACGACGCAGACTGCCAGCAAAACGATGGTCGGAAATAACAACTCTTTAAACTCAAGAATTTGCCTGGATAACAGAGGTAATGATAGTCCAAGGATCAATGATGTGACCGAGATCATCATGTTAGCCTTGTTATCAGCCATTGCACTGAGATCGATGTGATTCCGAAGAGCAGTTTTGAATTGCGTCTGAGCAGACTTACTGTTGGCAATCGTATTGACCCGTTCAGATTTCGGGATTTTCGGTGCTTTCTCCTCTGGTTTTGGTTCCACCTGTGTCAGTTCTGAAATTAATAATCTTCTGTTCTCCGCTTTTTTCTCCGCATACCTTTCCTTGCCTGCATCGGAATAATATTCATGTTCGTCAAGGAACCGCAGGTTTGTCTTCGCCCAGTCTTTTTTTGACAGCACGGCATTTTGCACTGTGTTCAATTCTTTTCGAAGACTGTTGGTATAGATTTGAAAATGTGACTTGCCCAGGGAACTCGTATCCGCATCTTTCATGAGAGCCTCGAATTTGTTTTGTGGCTTCACATCGATCTTGGTCACTTCGATGAATTTGACAATCGCATCTACCTTTTCCTGCGGATAATTTTTAGATGCCAGGAATTCACGGGCGATCCTGATACTCTGATTCTCATGGCCTGAATATGCTTCGGAAAAACCAACATCATGAAATAAGGCTGCCAGGTTCAGAAGCTCCAGATCCCCATTAACAACACCGGCCTGTCGGGCCAGAACCAATACCTCATCCCTGACCTGGGTCGTGTGGACCCAATTATGATAGGTGTAGATGTCGGAAGGAATCTTTTGCTCGAATATGTGGCGAACAAAATCTTCAGCCTCCGTTATGATATCGGTTTGCTCCACTGTGGACATTGTTCCAAAATTATACCGTTTTTTGAGTTTTTAACCTTTATACTTCCTCCTGTTCAATTTATATCCTCCTTTTCAAACGGGTTACTTTTCAACGATAAACCGGCTAAAAACGATATGCATTGCTGATGTTTTAGGGTCATTTTCGTAAACCGTCAGCCTTACCCCTTTGTCTTCATAGAAATCCAATTGTACAAATCCACCTGCCTTATGTCCATATACGAGGTTCGGGGCATTAGCGATTGCATTCTTTTTTGAGCCCGCACCGGAAATTATATAATGATTCTTTCCGGAAGTCAGGTATTGCAGGTTATGCTCATGCCCTGAGAGGAATATTAATTCTCCATCATAATCCAGACCGTTCAGGATTTCATTTTTCAGGGACTGATAGAGCTTATGGTTTAAGTCCTGGGGATGAAAGCCCAGAGACCGGTAAATCGGGTAAATAGAACCAATGAGCGGCAATGGAATATACATCCAGTTTTCCACCTTCGTCAGTGGAAACAAATGATCTTTTAAAGTATAATAACCGGCGTGAGGTCCTTGTGTAAACAAAGGATGGTGCATGCAAATGACTATTTGCTTGCCTTCGTTTTGTTGAATGACTGTATGTAAAGACTTGATAAAATCTTCCCTGGATTTGATTGGACAGCCATCATTCATTTGAGGTTCTTTACTCCAGTCTTGTAACCACCATTGAGAATCAATGATCAAAAGGACAACGTTTTCATTTTGAAACCAAGCAGGCCCTGAACACCCGGCCTCAGGCAAAAAATGGTAGAATGGATCAAAGGCTTTGATAAAGTCAGATTGTCTTTTAACTGCATCAAGTCCGCCAGGTTTAAATTCATTCCAATCATGATTTCCTGCTAAAAAGATGACATGATGGTTATTTCCAGCATAGTCTTTTACGGGTAAAATCTGGTTCATCAGGATCTCCTTCGCTGCCTGATGTTCCTTGATCTGCCCTTCAGGTGGAAACCCTGCAGGATAAATATTATCACCAAGAAATAGAATCACTCCCGGATGAGTATCATCGACGGAAACAAGTGTAAGGTGCTTCAAGACAGCACGTGATTGGTCATTTATCTCACCAGCATCGCCAACCGCATAAATTGTATAGTCTGGTTTTGTGGCTAATACCGGCTGAACAGCATCTTCCGGAGAATGTAAAAACAACTTCCGGCTGGCACATGAAATGATCGAGGAATAAAAAAGGAGGATTGACAAATAGGTTATCGCCTTTTTATAAGATAAGCACATCCTCGCAGTGTAATTTTCTATTGATTTGGATCCGCGGAGCCGTTGACATCCCCGATTTTGATACCGGTGAACTCGATGTCAAGATTTTCTCCCGGAGGAAAAGAATTAATCGTCATCTGTGGAGGATCA
Source organism: Saprospiraceae bacterium (assembly GCA_031392195.1). Taxonomy (GTDB): domain Bacteria; phylum Bacteroidota; class Bacteroidia; order Chitinophagales; family Saprospiraceae; genus Opimibacter. The sequence goes on from JANMVA010000599.1 coordinate 5,957, forward strand.
AATCGCCATGACGGTGAAGTGGACAAATAGGTAATTTTATTCAGGAGTAATTTGAGCAGTAATACAATGTCACCCACATTCACACTTTGATTGTTGGTAGCATCTGCAGCTATCAATTGCCAGTTGAAGTCAAATGTATCACGTAAGAGCAAATGTTTTTGAATGGCGACAAGATCAAGAACAGTGACCCCATTCACAGGGACTGTATTTTTTGATGGTTTAATTGTGAATACACCATTTCTGCTCACTGCACTAAGTAAAAATTTTCCTTCATCGTCTGTTGACAGAAACTCATGGACAGAACCTGTCACTTCGATTTCTACATTCTTTAAAGGTTGACCTTTACTGTCGGTGATGATCCCATTGATGGATGCCAGATCTGCGGCGCTTGCATTTTCGATCGAAGGCCATTCGAACACATTGAGACCTAATGGATCGAGCCAGTCTCTGAGCCTTTCACTTGCATTGACTCCGAGGTTCCATGATTTTGAAAATCTGCCTGCATAGGCACTGTTATCAGTTTCACAACCACTCACACCTCCATGGAGTCCTGCGACAATCAATGCATCCTGATTGAACACAGGACCACCTGATGAGCCGGCCTGATGTCCACCTTCGGTAAATTTAAATCTAAAATGATGGTTTGGCGGCGTTGTGTATCCTCCCCCTTCGCTCCAACCAATCTGAATTGGGTGAATAACAGCTTTGTTGATGGAGGTCGAAAGCTTGCGGATGTCTGCATTTGGATGATGCACCAGGTATGTTGTATCAGGCGTAACGATATCATCTCTGTTCCATCCTGCAAATGTTACCTGTTGACCCGAAGGAACAATATCATCAAGCAATACAAGTAAAAAATCGGAGGCCTGCCCTTTTGCTTTCAGTGTACAACCAGTAAGTGACAGAATAGTGGGTTCTGATGCAGGATTAGTGCAGGAATCTGATTTGAATTGTAAATCGAAACGCCACATGTCATAGACCGGTGTGTATCCGAAAGTGCAATGATTGGCTGTAAGTACAAGCGGCGATTTATCGTTGCGGGTATTATTGACAAAAGATCCTGAACACCATCCAATCCCTTCCTCGTTGACCATCCTGATGCGGACAGCACTATTGGAAATGAGCTTCATGATTGAATCTTGCTTGCACGCTGCATTTGGATGACAAGGCAATGCTGTTCCAAACCCAATACCCCTGTTGTCTCCGGAAGACTGTTCATGCACATAAATAGTTGAGATAACAAAAACACTTTTGTCACCTGCCCATGTAAGTTCAGTCGTTGAAGGATCAAAATCAGGAGATAAAGTTCTTCTCTGGTCTGAAGTTGTTATGGAGAAAATAATAGTGCCGCTTAATTTATCCTTTAGCAAGATTTCTTCACCCGGCACGAGATTTTCAATTTCAAAAAGCACTTCTACATGCCCGGTATGAGGTAGATCAAGGACATACTTTGCAGTGTCATTGGAATGCTGCAACGTATTAGATTGAATATTTGTCTTGACGGCCATTACTTCCAGGCGGTCCTGATTTTCAGTTTTCCAGGCAGCTTCATCCGCTGATCTCCAGGAGACGGACACCACCTGCTTGTCTTCAATTGCATGACGCTGGTACCGGACTATACCCGGAATTTGAGCTGAGAGGCCTGAAAATGAGATGAGGATCAGAAAAAGGGGGAAGAAGTATCGGAACATAAAATTCAACTGTTCTATGGGTCGTATTAACCAACGAATAGCAAAAGTAATACCTAAAGTGAATTTAGAAGGACTGGGAAGGATAATGAGGTGTTATGTCAGGTTATTGCTTCGCAAAAAGCTGTTCGATATTTTTAAAAGACTTGAATTCCAGGGCATTTCCACAGGGATCTTTAAAAAACATGGTAGCCTGCTCACCAGGCAACCCTTCAAACCGGATATAGGGCTCGATTATAAAACGGATGCCTGCACCTCTCATCCTCTTTGCCAGTTCTTCCCATTCCTCCCAAGGCAATACGACCCCAAAATGGGGAATAGGGACATCATGACCATCAACAGGGTTGTGATGCTCCTCCGATCCATTTGATGGATGAAAATGAATGACTAATTGATGACCATAGAGATCATAATCAGTCCAGAGGTCAGATGTCCGGCCCTCAGGACATTTGAGAACCGTTCCATAAAAATGGCGTGCAACTTCCAGGTCGTCAACCGGAATGGCAAGATGAAATGGATATAAAGGTTTGTTCATGATTCTTTGTTGAATAACGCTTCTGCATATTTGACCTTATGCTCTGTGAATTTTCTAATGATCCATTCCAACAAATAACAACGTCCTGACATGAGAAGCAGTATTGGTGATGCATTGTAGTAAACAAAAATGAGGATCCTTCCCATCATTGTTTTTTTCAAAATTTCATCCCTGTAGCGGA
>JANMVA010000600.1:0-3840 GCA_031392195.1 Saprospiraceae bacterium
CTTCGAAAAGATGTTTTCCGCCTGGTCACCTGTAATACACCTCATTCAGGATCACAAATGGCCAATTTCCTTCTTGATGACAGCCAGTATGGATATGTATTCAGTGATGCATTGGGAGCTGCCGGTATGGATTGCCGCGGTGGGGCAGTAGATAATTTGAGAGTCAACAGCTCACAGATCCTTCAGATCCAAACAGGTAATCAGCCGGATGAGGTTCAGTATCACTCCGTCATTACAACATCAACAGCTGTCACCACATACACCAACCTCGTCTCCCAGGTAATGTCGATCGCCAATGTAAGCGCTTTGATGGGCGGAGCTATCAGCAGTTGTACGAATACTTTCCTTGGGGACGTATTTGACTTTGATGACAATGATGCGGTTGTGGCTGCAGAAAGTCAGACCGGCGGGATCGACATCAGTAAATGGACATGGATTACAGACCAGGTTCATACCGGATCAGTAGCTAACCAGGATGTGACGGATGCTGTCATTGATGTGCTCAATGAACCTTTGCTTTCGGCGAAATTTGCGCATAATTATACACTGCTCCTTCTCAATTATGACCTCGATTTTCCTTGCCTGCCCTTTTGGGAATCTTCAGGTCCTTCAAGTCGCACTGCAGCATTTTCATTAAACATTGATAGTCCATCCACCGGCTCGACGGTTACTGCAGGTGATACGGTCACAGTTAACTTTAGTTCATCCATGCTGGATAGTGTTACGGTTTTTATGCGCTTTCATCCGGACTCGATTATGCTCATTGCTAATTCGGCAGCATCCGGTAATGTAGAATTTGTTATTCCTCAAAACCTTCTTGGTTTACATCCAATGGTTGCCATGGGTTTTGGTGATGATAAAAAGATGAAGGTGGTCGACTCTATTCATTTAAACATTGTAACCACTGCATCACTGGATACCATATTATTCTATCCCCCGGTGATCTACCTTCCACAGCATGATTCAGCATCTTTTACAGTAACAGGCATCTACGATGATAATATACAACGTGACTTAACTCATCATCCATCACTTCAGTTTAATTTTGATCTGGATTATGCTTCATACAGACCGGGCGGATTTATTCGCATGGATTCAACTAATAGTGATACTCTTCAGGTCATGATGGAGGGTGCCCAATCTGTCCGTGTGCGGATCCAGCGAACAGGTATCAATTATCTGCCTGGTTGCGAAATGGTGACCACGACAGCCGATGATGGATTTGGCTCTCTTCGGTATGCGGTGGCATGTGCATCTCCGGGTGATACCATATATTTCAATGCAAGTTTAGCAGGTGATACAATTCAGCTAAACGATATCAGCATTGATATCTACAAATCAGTTACATTATACAATTCGCATGTTGAAAAAATAGCCATCCGCATGAATGAAGCACTTCGTGTTTTCCGGATTGGAAGCCTTATCAATGTCGCGATGGAAAACCTTGAGATCATTTCCACAGATCCTTCTATGTCCTCTATCATTAATAGTGGTGACCTGTCACTCAGGAATGTAAAGCTGTCGAATGTTTATAATGGCCTATCCAGGTTTGTTAATCAGGAAGAAGCTATTCTGACCTTAGAAGGAAGTTGTGAAATGAAGTGATGATCAGGTTTTAAGTTGTTGGTTGCAAGAAACTGGACTGGTGAAAAGTTGATGGCTGAAGGGCTTATTTAGTAAACAATTAGCCGTTTGCTTTACGTAAGAAAACTACACGTATATGCCTTATATATGAATTGAAAGGTTGTAAGGTTTCAGAAACTGGTCAGGTGAAAGGTTAATGGCTGAAGGGCTTATTTGGCAGACAATTAGCCGTTTGCTTTACGTAAGAAAACTACACGTATATGCCTTATATATGAATTGAAAGGTTGATGCTTGATAGGCTTACCATCCAAACCATTTAAATTCAATTTTTAATAAGCTCTATATTGTACTTTGACTTGTAATCCGATATGTGCAAAAAATAAACTCCATTGATCAACATTGTATTCTCCAATTTAAAATTGGATTGATCCGAGACTAATTTGTTTTGAATAACAAGTTTTCCTTTACTGTTATAAAGCTGAACAACCATTCCGGATTTAAAATTACCTGAAATGGTCCAGCTACCAACAGAAGGATTTGGAAATGCCGTAATGTTGCTTTTTTCAAACTCATCACCGACAGAAGTCACCGTAGAAAATTCTCCGGAACGGAACTTTACGGTGCCTGCACCATAATCTTCCCACACAACATATACTTTTCCATCGTGAACAGCGATGTCTACATTTTCAATATTGTCAGTATCTACCGTATCAATTGCAATCGGAAAACCGCTTGTAATATCAGATGTAAATCTTAGCAATACCCTCTCTTTGCTTCCTGAATATTGCTTCCATGCTATACCCATCGAATTTCCGTAAGCTGCAATCCTTGGATAGTTTTGCAATGTAACACCTGTATTATTTGCCAGCAATGTTTCGCTGAATGAAGCGTGAATATCACTGAGTGGTAATTTTCCGGCATAAACAAGACTCTTTCCGCTGGCCGAATTCATGAAAGTGGAATAAAGGGTATCACCAATGATCACACCATCCGGACCGGATGCCGGACATGCACTGATCATCCAATTGTGTTTGTCAATATTTACGCCTTCTGAAAATGACTCACCACCATCATACGATAATCCTGCCCAACTATCGCGCATGTCACTGTTATTGTCTCTGTATAACATGGCAACCAAATCAGCAGAGTTGATAATAGAACCCGGACAACAATCACATACGTCTGATGTCGGACTACTCCAGCCACTGGCGAGCACATCGGGAGAAAAAGTTTTTCCCGCATCATAGCTTCTTGAAACTACCCAACGCGCATCACCAAAGCTTTCATCGAATTTCATAAAAGCTACAACCGGATGACCTGCATCATCAATTGTGACTGTCGGAAACCTGGATTGAGCTTCTGAAAGTGAATCAACCTGTACCGGCTCATTGAATGCATCACCGCCATCAAAAGAACTCATCAGCCAAATGTGACCTTCGTGCTCGGGTGTCTGCTTGAATACTACGTAAATCGTATCGCCTTGTGTTGCGATATCGGGTCCCATCCAACTTGCGCCAGCTACAGGCAATGCAATTGGGTTAAGTATTCTCGGTGATTCAAATTCACTTCCTGTCCAACGAGAAAACATAGCCCTGCCTGTGTTGAACCACAGGACCATCGGATCACCACCAACACCTGTCACAATCCTGGGATGTTGTTTTCCATTGCCTTGTGGTGCAATGTCGATGGGTATACTCCAGGTGATCTGGCTTTGAGCGGATATAACGAATAACAGAATAAAACTCAGAGGAAATATATATTTCATAGTGTGTAATAATAATGAATAATGCGGGAAGTTGCTAAAGATTAGAAATGAATATGACTCGGGTGCATGGCTACAAGCCATATTTGACGGGGATTTATCCGTTTGTCTTACGTAAGAAAACTACACGTATATGCCTTATATATGAAGTTAATAGTTGTTGGTTTCCAGTCAAAAGTTGTTAGTTGTTGGAAAGTAGACTGGTGAATGGTTGTTGGGTTACAGGCTATAAAATATCCCTTCGATAAAGGATTTCTCACCTAAATATTAGCCGTTCTAGCACGGAAGTTTACAGCACATTTATACCTTATATATAAAAGTAAAATGTTGTGGCTTGTTAGAAACGACTGGCCAAAAGTTGATCGTTAAAAAGGATCATTGAATCTCATCAACCTAATCCCTCAACAAACGATTAACTTAACCTATAAACAACCTATCAACAATTCCCATTAAACCAGCCTTCTTTCAAACACCCAACAACCTGTCCAGTTTCC
>JANMVA010000611.1:0-7357 GCA_031392195.1 Saprospiraceae bacterium
CCACTTTTTTCTGCAAATAATGCATAAGGCACACTGAACAATTGTTGCGCACCCATGAGTGTATATGAAGTACCGCCATCGACATCCATACCTACTTCAATATAGTAGGGTCCATCCTTCCATTCAATCAATGCTAAATCGCCAACTGTGGATACCCCATTTCCAATTTGTAAATTGAGTAGTCCGATTCCGGTTGACAATACATGATGTGTTTCTGTAAATACAACAACCCCATCAGCATCATATTGCCGGAGCTTAATTTGTATACCGATATTTTGATTAGCCAGTGCATTACCGCTATTGTCTCTTGCAACAGCCTGGTAATTGAATTTTGAGGGAGCCTGGGCTATCGCTGCTCCTGATCCTGCTAATACAAGCAGCATGACGAAAAATAAATTTCTTATGTTCATAATGTGGTCTTGATTAATGTGTAAGTGAATAGGTGTTTGCCTGCTGCATCGGTGATGGCCATAATGTACTGGCCGTTCATGAAGGGGTGCAGATCAATGGTGATTTGTTTCGAGAATATGGAGCTCGCTTCAATTGCTTTTCCCGCCATATCATATATGCGGATTTGTATGGGCGTTTCCAGTGTCGACTCGATCGTGACAAATCGTGCAGTAGGATTTGGGAATAGGTTAAAACTGATCCCGGCATCATGATCATCTGTTGCAACAAACAGCAGTTCAGGTTGATGAAAACCCTGAGTGAGCATGTTGCTTTCGTTTGTAAATGTAGAAGTCATCAATTCGCCCATCGTGAAATCCAGGCTTCCTGTTGATGAAGAAAAACTTGTACCGGACGTGGCTAACACGCGGGGTGACAAGGATTGAGCATGCAGGGATATTATCCAGAATAAAGTCCCCATGAGAATAAAAAATCTTTTCATAAACTTGGTGTTTTAATAAATGTGTGTTAATGTGATTTCCACCATAGGTAGAACATCCTGTGATTCCCACAAAATTGTGGAGTGATTTAAATAATCCGGTAGATTATTTAAATGATATGAAATAAATGGTGTGTGTTATTTTAGTTGAAGATGCCGTATGAGGCTCAGGTAAGCCCGGGTAAACTAAACCAGTGGCGTCCAGGAATCAAATAAACTGAAGAATCTATTTATTTGACATACTTAAAAATGATAGTTTATAAAGGTTATGGTGTGGACCAACTAATGTTAGAATAAATGTTTCTGTTGATTGTCATTTTTTAACTCAGGACGATTTTTATATTTATCATCATCAACATGAATGTGTAATGCAAATGTAGAGCAATAGTTGTCGTATCATTCATTTATTAAAAGATATTTCACGAAAAATGGAACTTAAAATTTTAACGTGTGAATTTTGATATTTTTCTGCAATATTGTATAAGACGAAATATCCATATTCTCCTATTTTATACATAACCTCTCGGGTGCGATTAAAGAAATTGAAATAATCAAAATTGAAATTGATAGCTCTTTAATTCCAACCGAATAAAGTCCTGCAATGCATGCGCATGTAAATAAAAGTCTATTCGGCTTTCGAAACAGACGGTGTATTCGAAATAACCAATCTGTTAATTTTGATACTTTTTTATAAAATTATATAATCGTTTCAGTGGCTTTTCCGCCATTTTTGTAATGGTCATTTTGTCATATCTATATATGACTGACCAATCGGGTTAATTAGCTATTTTTTTAAAAAGCAATTTGTGAGTTCACCCATTCTAAGGGTGCCGGCCGGCCTTGGTTGGTATACAGAGGTTGGCCTTTTTTATGTTTGGCAAAGCGCAGCTTTGCTGACACCAGAACGTAGGTTAACCTACGCTCAACCTTATGGAAAAAAATACCGGCCTCTGGCCGGTATTTTTTTTAATCGTCACACTCGGTCGCAAATCTGCTATTTGTCATGGGAACAGACTGTTGTACCATCTCCCCCGCCGGTGTCATAAAATTCCACACTCTTATATTATACACTTTATATATTTCCCCTTTTTGGTCGAGTTTTTTATTGGCTGTTAACACTTTATTAAGTTTCTTTAAGAAGCTGTATAATCGAATAGGGACGGGTGTTGTAGCCATATTATTAGGAAGAATGAATGTTAAAGTCGTTATAGAATTACAACTTTGTGTCTAAGGGGGAGGTTATAGAATTATATCAAAAATGATTAGGCGACTATGAAGAAGGGAAGGATTAACAACTGTTAAATAAATTCCCTCGGACTGAACATTTTGCTACTTTTAATTCACACCCTGGCCTAACCTTTTTAAAATTCCTACATGAAGAAAGTACCTGTTATCCCCTTCCTGCTATCCCTAACGCCAGTCCTCATCACTTTCTTTTTCTCGTTAACCACCTGGGTATCAGCGGATACACCATCCCAAGAGGTACTAACGATCAACGCCGCGGCCCCCATTCTGACTTCAGATTACATTACAGAACCAATACCGGCTCTCTCCATTAAATCACTTCCACTTGATGTGCCTTCGGATATGGTACCGGATCTGGAAGACCTTCAAAACGGTGAGCTTCAGGCTAAACTTGAAGCAATTATCCGGTCCAACAGCCATTGGTCAACATTAGCAAAAAATAAAACCCTCAATATCGGTATCGTCGATATGAGCGATCCTCTCAATGCCCGGTATGCAGCTATCAATTCAAATAATATGGTTTATGCTGCAAGCCTGCCAAAAATTGCGGTGTTGTTAGCGAGCCAGGAATCGATTGAACAAGGAAAGATCGAAGAAACAGCTGAAGTAAAAGCCGATATGCGCATGATGATCGCCAAGAGCAGCAACTCTGCCGCTACACGGATGATCAATCGCTGTGGCCTGAAAGAAATAGGCGAGATCATGCAGGACCCACGCTATAATCTCTACGATCGCGAAAATGGCGGCGGACTCTGGGTTGGCAAAGCATATGGTGGCAGCAATGGCCGTATCGGTGACCCGATTAAAAATCTAAGCCATGCAGCATCAGTCCAGCAGGTTTGCAAGTATTACTATAAGCTTGCTTTCGGTCAACTCGTCAGCCCAGAAGGATCCAAAGCAATGCTCGATGTTTTGGTTGATCCTGAACTTCATCACAAATTTGTTTCTGTGCTCGATCGCGTTGCACCAAATGCGAAAGTCTATCGCAAATCAGGCACATGGGAAAACTGGCACACCGATTCAGCGATGGTTTGGGATGAAGACCGCAAGTATATTGTCGTGGCCCTCGCAGAAGATGCCGGAGGCGAAACAATGCTTCGTGAATTGATGTTAAAAATCGATACTGCGCTGGTTGCAAAAGGGTAGTTTAGCATGAATATATGTTGGAGGCATTGTTTTCGAAGTGGAAGGATATCCTTCTTCGAACGTTTGACATCCGGTTGGGTGAGTCACGACGTGTTTGGCTCATGCTACTTAATATTTTCCTGCTCATCCAATGCCTCTGGATCGTCAAGCCGGTCGTCAATGCACAGTTTATTTCCCGCGTAGGGATTGACAAACTTCCTCTTGTTTTTTTACTGGTCGCACTGACAGCGCTTGCCTTCTCGAGGGTCTATTCGAAAATATTGCACCGTCTATCTTTAGAGACGGTCATGAGACGCACATACCAGTTTTCCATTATGTGCCTCATTGTTTTTGGCTTTCTGCTGCAGTTCCACTTTTTTGCAGATCCAATAAGCTATGTCTTTTACATCGGCGTAGCCCTATTTGGACTCATGACGACATCGCAGTTCTGGCTGCAGGCTAATCTCGTCTTCAGTTCTCTGGAAGCTAAACGCCTTTTTGGATTTATAGGTGCAGGAGCAATTGCGGGAGGGATTAGTGGAGGATACCTCACTTCATTGCTGACCCAATTTATGGATAGCGTATACCTGCTCTATGTCGCTGCATTTTTACTTTTCCTAAGCCGCATGCTCAGCCGGAAGATCTGGAAGGAGTTTTTACCTGAACAAGACAATTCAATTCAGGTGGAGAAAACAAAACCGCTGCAGGAGTATCCGCTGCGCATCATCCGCAATTCAAAACACCTGACATATCTCGCATCGATCATCGGTATCAGTGTTGTGGTGGCCAAACTGGTTGAGTTTCAATTTAGTGCCATTGCAGCGGAAAACATTAAAGATCCCGACGAACTGACCGCTTTTTTTGGATTCTGGTTATCGACAGCGAATGCCGTTGCATTGACCATCCAACTCTTGTTGACACAGCGTACAGTTGGTTTTCTGGGCGTTGGAAGAAGCTTATTCATTTTGCCGGCTGCATTGATCCTCAGCACTGCTGCGGTGTTGAAAGCACCAGTCCTTTGGGCCGGTACGACGCTCAAAGTGTTGGATGTTTCGATCAAACAATCGATTCATAAAGCAGCTACTGAATTGCTGATCCTCCCGGTGCCGATGTCGATCAAAAGCCAGGCGAAAACCTATATCGATGTATTTGTCGACACGACCGCTACTGGGATTGGAGGCCTGATGTTGATTTTTCTGATCAATGGAATGAATTTGTCGGTTCGTGCGGTATCCATACTCATCATCGGACTGATCATCGCGTGGGTCTATTTTGCGATTCGTGCACGCAAGGAATATGTTCTCGCCTTTCAGCGACAGTTAGGTATCGATGTGCCACAGGATGAGCAAAAAGATTCAATAAAGTCTGATGCTGCAGTTGCAGCGGGGATACGTCACACATTGCAATCCGGATCGATTGAAAAGATCATCCATGTGTTGCAGGGTATTGAAGAAAGTAAAGATGCCCGATTGATGAATGAGGTAGTTCCGTTGTTGAAACATGAATCAGCGGATGTGCGCAAAGCAGCACTTGATGTCGTTTATTATTATCCTGACAATTCGATCACTACACAGATAGAGCCTTTACTAAAAGATCCGGATGATGTCGTTCGTTCACGTGCCTTTTCATGTTTGTTGGCGCATACTCGACAAAACAGGGTTACATATATCAACCAGTACCTGACAGATGAAGATCCGGCGATCAATGGTGCGGCCCTGATAGGCCTCGCTACAGAGACGCGGGCGAATCCAAAATTACAGCAGCAGTTTAATCTCGAAGTACGATTACAGGAAAAACTTGAACAGGCAAATGCGATGCTTCCCGAGGATGCTGTGGATGCGAAAATTATTGTTGTGCGTGCAGTGGGCTTTGGAAAAGTTGTTTCGTTTTACCCGCTGATCATTGAATACATGCATGATAAACAACCGGCTATTGCACGCAGTGCGATTCTTGCAGCCGGCAATACCCGTGATCTTCGTTTCCTGTATACATTGCTTTCGTTGTTACCGGATGAAACGAAACGCGCAGCAGCGGAGAAATCTTTATCCAAATACAATTCAGCTGATGTGCTTCCCATCCTGAAAGATATAACCAGTGATCCGGATGCGCCGATCGAGTTGCTGCTCCAGATACCCTCATTGATGAAAACAATGGATACACAACAGGGTGTTGATTTTCTTTTCGGACTATTGCTGCAACATCACCATCCGGCATTAAAATTTGAAACGCTGGAAGTGTTGCATGCGATTAAAACCAAATTCCCAAACCTTTCCTTCTCGGGTAAGCGCATCTTGCCTTACCTGATGGAGGAAGCAGAACTCTATAAAAGCACGCTTGCCCTTAACTACGCTGCACAACAAGGAAGAAAAAGTGAGATCGAGAGCGATGAAGTGATAGAAGCGAGAAAGGAGCTGATCGAAACGCTTGAACGGAAACTTGATCATGACCTGAAAAGGATCTTCTGGTTGCTTGGCCTGACATATCCGCCCAACCTCATCCTTCCATTGTACAAAGATCTTCGGAGGGAAGACCAGGATGTACGTATCAATACTGTGGAGTTATTGGATAATATTCTCGATCCGGCATTGAAGAAAGTCATCATCTCCATTCTCGAGTCCGCCATGTTGGAAAAAGTATCCCCGGAAGATTTAGAACGAATGGAAGTGGATCTACATTCAGAGCTTTCCTGTTACGAGTCAATCCTGGAGGGAAGAGACCAGCATTTGAGAGTAGCGGTAATGAAGCTGATCGAAGCGATGAAGAATCCGGAGTTTGATAAGCTGGTGCAGGTTACTTCCGAATAATTCGAATTACGAATAACGATTGACGAATGGTAAATTGGGACGCCGGATGCCGGACTCACGATGCGCAACATTCTGCTGTCGAAACTTTTCATGCAAATTATTTCTAGTGCCGTAGGCACGACTGATATTGTAGCCACGGAATTCTCTATTTGTCAGTTCAAAAATTTTGAACGACTTAGTCAACTAATGAAAGTCTATAAAATCTTCGCCTTCGCCTTCGCCTTCACCTCCGCCTCCGCCTTCACCTTCGCCTCCGCCTCCGCCTTAGCCTTTTCTCACAATCTTATCGATCGACGCCGCTATCGCCTGATGATCCGATGCACTGTTCTTCTTACGCACATTGGACATGAGCACGACCATATATGTAGTACAATCAGGATGCTCGATGATGGCCACACTATTCATAAAATTATCCACATTGCCTTTGTACTTGGCGCATGTATATCCTGCCTCAGGTGCGCATTTGTACAAGCTGCCGGATTTGAAATACACGGCCGCTTCTCTCAAAGCAGGAGATGCACCGTAACGAATACGTCGATCAGTCATGTACATCAGCTTTTTCATTTCAAGGCTACTGGCTTCATCAACTGCTTTACCACGCTCCAGATGAATGAGCCATTTCATCAGGCCGATAGGTGTGCCGGTACTTCCGCCCTGTGGAGGGATATAACTTCCTCCACCTCTTGTAAATAAGGTGCCTAATCGCCATTCATCTTTGGTGATGCCTATTTCGCGCAACGGATCATTGACAACGGATATCGCCAGATCAGACAATGAATCTTTTGGCGTATTCTTAAAAAATTCATCAGCTTCTTTCTGGGTCAGATCCGGATACCTGCTTCCAAATGCACGCATTAGTATTGTTTCCCGCCAGCAAACAGCGGCAGCGCCATTGTTGCTCACGGACAACATATAATCCAGCCATTCATATAAAAGAAAAACATCCGTGGCCTGAACCTGACGTTTATTTAAAGCGTGTGTTTCTGTGTTAAAAATAGATACGGTGTGCTCATCATACAAAGCCCATTGTCCCGCACGCACTTCTTTAGTACACAACAAATCAGTCCGTTTCGAAAATGAATCAGGATAAATTTTCGCGAGCTCCGTAAAAAATCCAAATAATACGGCGAGCTTTCCAACACTTCCCGGCTGATATCCTACATTTTCTTTACGACCTGCATAGCGGATTGGTTTTCCTTCTGTCACATCAAGGACAGCTATGCTATAGTTTTCATTGAATCTTGGAAACAAACTATTGATGGCTGCCTGCAATGCGGGATCCGGTGGCGGTAGAATG
>JANMVA010000073.1:0-1981 GCA_031392195.1 Saprospiraceae bacterium
CTGGTAAAAAAGATCAAGGAGTTTAATCTCAGGAACAGCATCCTTGTCGATATCACGGCATCGCAGGATGTCAGTGAAATTTACAATGACATGCTGGCGTCGAGTGTACACGTAGTGACCGCAAATAAAATTGCTGCTTCAGCCTCATATGATTCATATAGTAAGCTGAAGAAACTGTCCGCATCACACAATGTGAAATTTCTCAATGAAACGAATGTGGGTGCAGGTCTTCCCGTGATCAAGACGATAAGAGACCTGGTGTTGACCGGTGACCGGATCCATACCATCAAAGCTGTTTTATCGGGTAGCCTCAATTATATTTTCGATCGCATTGGTAGTGATGGTTGTGCGTTTTCAGTTGCTGTACAGGAAGCGCGTGAGAAAGGGTATACAGAACCCAATCCGGCACTTGATCTCAGTGGAAAAGATGTGATGCGTAAAATATTGATCCTTGCGCGAGAAGCCGGACTTAGACTTGAGATGGATGACATCCGCAACAAATCATTTCTACCGGAAGGAACATTAGATAGTAATGACTGGGATTCGTTATTAAAGAATCTTCAAAAACTCGACTCTTCATTTGAAGAAGAAAGAATCAAGCTGGCAAATCAGAAAAAGCGATGGCGCTATATGGCATCACTGGAGAATGGAGAAGTCACAACGGGCCTGGAAGAAATCGATGAGACACATCCGGCTTATCATTTGAAAGGGACAGATAATATTATTCTCTTTTGGACTGACCGTTATGCCAACAGGCCGATGGTCATAGCTGGTGCAGGTGCGGGACCTGAAGTGACAGCATCCGGATTGCTCGCCGATGTGATCTCGATATCAAATGTCTGACCCGATGCGGTACATCAGTACCAATGACAAAGCTAAACCTGTCAGCTTTAAAGAAGCTGTGCTTTCAAGTATGGCTTCTGATGGCGGATTATTTGTTCCGGAAAAAATTCCACTCATCGATCCGCATTTTCGAAAACAGCTTTTGAGTTTCACCAAAGAAGAAATTGCTTTTACCATTCTTCAACCATATGTTGGAAATGACCTGACCAATCTTCAGTTGCTGGAGATTGTTTCGCATGCATTTACTTTTGAATTTCCCATAAAAAAAATCGGTGATCGTAAAATTTATGCACTCGAATTATTTCATGGACCTACCTGGGCTTTTAAAGATGTAGGATCGCGGTTTCTGGCCGGATGCCTTTCAGCCTGGACCGAACAGCGCGACACAACCATCCTGGTGGCAACCTCCGGTGATACAGGTGGAGCAGTAGCCAATGGTTTTTATCAGCAAAAGGGAACACGTGTTGTTGTCTTGTATCCTTTTGAGAAAATCACTGCCTTACAAGAACAGCAAATCGCAGGGTTAGGGGAAAATATCACAGCCATTGCTGTTAATGGAAACTTTGATGATTGCCAGCGATTGGTCAAGCAGGCTTTTGCTGATGCTGAGCTCAGAAAAAAAATATCACTGACCAGCGCCAATTCGATCAATATAGCGCGATGGTTGCCACAGATGCTGTACTATGCATTGGCATATAAAACAATCCATGAAAATGGAATTCGATCTGTGATCTGTGTTCCCAGTGGAAATTATGGAAACATCACTGCGGGCATTCTTCTTCATCAAATGGGATTTGCCTTTGAAAAATTCATTGCAGCGCACAATGCAAATGATACCGTTCCCAGGTTTTTACAAGAGCATACATATGAACCCCACAAAACCATACCAACACTCGCAAATGCGATGGATGTCAGCGACCCCAGCAATTTCGTAAGACTACAATATTTATGGGATCAAGATTTGTCAATAAAGAAAATATTTACCGCTGATACAGTTACAGATGAGCATATCCTTAACGCTATTCATGATTGCTGGGATGAGCATCATTATCTTCTTGACCCGCATGCTGCTACCGCCTGGGATGTTTTGAGAAGAAATGGAAATGAAGGTTTGTTATTGGCGACAGCACATCCTCAG
>JANMVA010000080.1:0-2682 GCA_031392195.1 Saprospiraceae bacterium
AGATTTATCCGAATCCGGTGGGGGATGAATTGTATGTGGAAGCAGGAAATACAACGGAACTTTTGAATGTCGAGATCTTGACAATGACAGGTGAGAAAATTTACCGCAGTTCATTTATTCAACGAGGCATCATTCCGACAGTGACATTGATACCCGGAATGTATTGTATTAAAATGACAATGAATGAAGAAGTTTTTTTAAAGACTTTTATCAAATTATAGTTTGGATAATTTTAGGAATGCAAAATAATGTTTAGATACTTTTTATCTTTTTATTTTTATTGGTTATATATTTTTGATGAAAGAAGACGAAGAAATTCCAACAATTGACTTCTCCAGAAAGAAAAGGAGATTGCCTAAATTCATTTCATGGCCTTTGGTAGGGTTGATCATAACACTCGGGATCCTCATGTATCATGTGATGATTCCAACTCCCTATCTGCGGTTCCGGCATATTGAATTTCCGAAGGAATTCACAGATCAGGGTGTAAGTCAATCGTATATCAGCAACAAGATCTTCGAGCACCTGGAAACACTTCAGGACTCGGCATCGATCAAGTTGAATCAACTTTTTATAACAGAAAACAATGACTTACAACTTACCGGGGACAACACACTTGAGAACAGAGTTTTGTCTAAAAGAGAAGATGTTGCATCACAGACTAAGCTGGAAGTCAATTTTTTTGGTCTTAAGATTTCCTATCATGATCTGATCAGTACACTCAGGAAACAAATCGGGAAAACGGATACCTATGTCGATATTTATTTTGTCCGGTTTGACACAATCCTTTCCTCTCAAATCCTGATCGACCGGCAAAATGGATCCGGCAAATCGTCAAGGACATTTGAATCTACAATCAATGCAAATCACATACCCAGCGAAGTCGTTTCAGACTTATCGAAAAAATTAGCTGTACAGATCTGTCACATGTATGATCCCATTATCGCTGTCATGGCAGATTATAATTACGCGATGGATTATGAGATCAGTCAAAGCTGGCGCAATCATTTTTATGCCTCGTCAGGTGAAAGAGAATCTGTTCTAAAAAACCTGACTCAACAGAAGGCAGGTTATTTCGCTGACTGGAGCACATTATTACTAGCCAATATTTATGAAGAGAATGGATATACCTCTCAGAACAAGCCTTTACTCCAACGTTCTAAAGATCTCTACCTGGCTGCTTCTGATAACCTTCCTGATATGCGAGAAGCGATCCGGAATAACCTGACCAAAATTGATGATTTTCTGGAAAGGACCACATCGGATCCGGTTAAGAAGGATATCCACCTGAGGATCATCGACAAATACAAGCTACATCTCAAGGATTCTAAACAGCTCCTGATCGCTTACAATGAAAAAATAAACGAGAACGAAGGATATCTGGTGGCCTATGAAAAAGTTGATTCCACGTGGAAAGTTTTTTTTCCTAAAACAGTCATTAACACCGGCACCAAAGGGTTTGCGAGTTTCGACAGGAAGATCGAAGGCGACATGAAGACGCCTACTGGTATCTATCCGATCACCAATACCTTTGGATACAAGAATGACATCAGGACTAAAATGCCTTTTTTAGAACTCACCCAATCTCATGTGTGGATCACTGATCCTAATCATCCTGCCTATAACCAGATCATCACTGACCCACCTAATACAGATCAATACGAAATGCTGTTGCGCACAGATAACCTGAATAAGTATGTTATCATCATAGACTATAATGCAGACCCGATTGTTCCCTCCAAAGGCAGCGCAATCACAATTCATGTTCAGCGCCGCAAAGGATATGGTACAGCCGGGTGTCTTTCGTTGCCAGAGGACAATTTAGTGTATCTGATTGAATGGCTTGACCCGGTGCAGAAGCCGAAGATTATCATGGGGAATATAAATGAGTTGTGACGGCGGTGCATTACACAATCAGAATATTTTTATTGCTTACTGTCGGCAGCCTCATCGCTTCCTGTGCAACCGTTCATGTGAATGTGCTAAAAGAATATCCGCCTAAACCGATGGATTGTGAATTGGATGTTTATATGATTGCGGATGATATTAAAAGACCTCACGAAGAGATTTGTATTCTGGAAAGCTTTACGGGGACGAATTTATTTTCTAAAAAGACATTTGAGCAGGCGATCAAACTGGCGAAGCCAAAAGCATGCAAGTGTGGGGCGGATGCAATTTTGGTAGCATCAGTAGATAAACAGGGGGTGAATCTTTTGCATTGGGGGCAAGGGAGGGCTGTGGTGAGGGGGTTGAGGTATAAGTAAGAAAATTAATCAGGCAAACTCAGCGCAATCAGTGGCCAGCAAAAAAGCCTCACCAGATTAAGTCCTGTTCAACTTGTATCTTTATAAAAAACAACCTCCATGAAACTCCTCCTCCTCTCCATCACCCTCTTCTCCAGTCTCTCTTTTTCTTTCGGTCAACTAACGGTCAACGTAGAATTTTCTGGTCAAACGACATTTGATGAACTCATTGAAACAAGAAAAGACCTTGCTGAAAAAAATATCATTCTCACCTACAAGTTGATCCAGCTCAATGATGAAAACAATCTTAAGGCCATCAGCTTTGAGGTGGCAATCCTGGGCCCAGCAGGCAGCACCATTAATACCGCGAAACTCGATGATTTCAGCCAAAATGGGAAAATCATATTGACAATTGATCGGGATATACCGGGAGATCCGG
>JANMVA010000116.1:0-3205 GCA_031392195.1 Saprospiraceae bacterium
GTCGTCCCACGAAAAAGGTTTGAGGTTTATTTTCCCCTGATACTGCGCCACGAGTGGATTTAACATGCTGCTTCCACCGTCGAGCACTAATTTGAACATATAAGTGTATCCTTCTTGCCAGCCACCACAATTGTTCGTGTATTTGCTCCAGATGTTTTTTGTAAAAAGATAGAGAGCGTTGTTGTGCCATATGACTGCTTCGCAATTGACAAATACGGTGTCATCTGCATCGCAATTATTCAGATCATATCCTGTCAGCGGATATTTGAAATAGAAAGTCTCGGGTGTCACTGCAGTCGAATCAGGATGATTCAAAGCATTGAGTGCGACCTTGTGAATTTTGAATATATATCGACCTGGACATTCTAACGGATCGCTGTTTGCATTACAATTCTTTCCAACCTGGCAGATGTATATGTTTCCGTTGTTGTCTTTTGCCAGGTCTTCCCAATCGTGATTGACAGTGTTGAGAATATTCACCTGTTTTTCAATAGTGATCGTTAGTTCACCTGTAGAAGTGAGGATCTTGTAAAGCTTTGTCGTGGGATTGCCCTGGTCGTTGTGTGTCCAAAGAGAAATACCATTTGCATCCAATGCAAGTCCGGAAGCTTGTGTGATTTCTGATGTATTTCCAAATCGACCCTTGCGATCAGGGATCACGAGGCCCTGGTACACCTGGGCACTTAATGCATTAGATAGGATAATGATGAAAAACAAAATCAGTCGCACAATCAAAAATTTCCCGGGGAGAGAACTGTTCCAAAGATACGGAGTTTATCAGCCTTTGATAAACTTACTCAGCTTCATTAACAATTCTTCTGCTACCGGAAGATCAGGATTACTATAAGTTGCAAAATTGGCTTGCGGGTCATTTGTGGTAATTTTCAACACGTGATTCATGTTTGTAACATTGACCAATTGTGCATCTGGCTTGGCAGTTGATAATTTTTGAGCTTCACCCAAAGAGACTTGCAGGTCATTTGTTCCCTGGAGGATCATCACCGGAATAGTCAGTTTTGCTATTTCTGTCTGCGGATCGTATTTAAACCAAGAGATCATGTAGGGCTGTACACTTGGACGGAATAAGGAGTGCAACATGGGGTTGACATCTTCAACTATTTTGCCTTGTTTCAGGCTTTCCAGGATTGGTGTGGTCATATCGGTGACGGCTTGCGGTTGCGTGCTCAATTGATCCTTGATCAGGATATCAGCGGATTGGCCGGCACCGGCAACAGAAATGAATTTGTCAGCTTCTTTAGCAGCCATCATACCAATCAATGATCCTTCACTATGACCGATGATGGTGACCGATGAAAAACGGGGATCACTCTTTAATATTTGTACCCAGCCCCGGGCATCATTGATGTAATGATCAAATCGCAGGTCAGCCTCTTCTTTTCCCGAATCAATGCTTTGGCCGATACCTCTTTTATCATACCGAACGGTAGCAATTCCATTTTCAGCGAGATAGTGGGCCAACATCTTCAGTGAATTATTTTTCATCATCGGATTATTGCCATCCCGGTCAGTTGGTCCCGAACCAGCAATAATGAGGGCCACTGGAATTTTTTCAAATTTATCCGGAGTTGTCAATGTGCCATGAATATCACCTGACAATGTATGTAAGACGATAGAGGATTCCAGGATTCCTTTTTGGGCAAGCAACTGTAGATGGATACAGCAGCACAAACAGGGAATAAAAAATTTTAAAAATTTCATGTTATTTATTTTCAACTGCTGAAACGGGTTCTTTACTCAATATCTTTTTATCTAAAATAAAAGGGCCAAACGGAATAAGTGATGCTGCTACGGCCGTGAGCACTTTTTTAAATGGCCATTTGTATGTTTTCCGTACTTCAAGACCAGATATCATGTAGGCTACAAACAATACGCCATGGATCCAACCAATCACGGTGACGGCCTGTGGTGAATCCATGAAATATTTCAGCGGCATAGCAATAAAGAGAAGCACCAGGAAAGAAATGCCTTCACTGATCGCGATCGCCCTAAATCTGCCCATGACGGATTTTAATCCGGTTTTTTCCATTCTACTTGTCATTATTGAGGTGGCAAAGCTAATCAAACAAGCACGGATCAAATGCAAATAAGTAGAGACGCATTAATTTGCGTCTCATTACAAAAAAAAGTAGAGACGTAAAATTTTACGTCTCTACTTTTTTTTGTAATGAGGCGGTACGCCTAAATCCTTTTTTTTTGACCTACGATAAGCTTGTTATCGGTTCATCAGGGATTCTTTATTGAATGATCACTTTCTTCGTGTACACGTTTTCATCTTCACGCAGCCTGACGAGATATAAGCCTTTATCGAGCGTTGGGATCTCTATATCATTGACTGCTTCTTTATTGAGTTTGGCAGTAGCGTAAACTCTTACACCACGGATATCGAAAATTTCAACCTGGAGATCCCGGTTATTATCTTTTCCACCAACCAGCAAATTGATTTTGCCATTCGATGGATTTGGATAAATTGAAAAATTACCCGGAGCATGAATGTCATCTGTAGCGGTTGATCCTTCAACTATGATGATTCCCTTCATTCCTCCTGAGGCATGCGGTTGACAAACATACCAATGCGTCCCTGCTGTCAAATGTGCCGGCAAAACCATTCCTCCACCAAAAGGAACGGACCAACCACTGGGCATAGGTGTATTGCCATTTGCATTCCATGTGGCCTGGCTGACCTCGACTGAATTATGGTCATTCTGAAGATCAAAGATCACCGTATCGCCAAGCGTAATTGTAATCGTGGCCGGTGAATACGAAAATCCTGAATTAATGATCGTATGAGTCGTGCAAAAAGCACTGAAGGCAACGAAAAGGAAGAGACTTGAGAATGTAAATTTTTTCATGTTTAAATCGTTTTGGTTTTTAGAATATGACTTAGAGGTGGTTTTTTTCAACTACACAACACTTTTCATGATTCGATTGTTTAGACCGGTTTTTCCCTGAAAAGGTTGGTGTTTCTTACTATGACGAGAAGAAAAGGCCTGCCCGACGGAATTAGTTGTTCAAGTGGACAAACGACAGGTTAAGGAAGCAAACTCTGTTTCTGAACGGGACCGACAGTGGTGTATCCTTCCGCATATTCCACACCAATCAGTCTTCCCATTTCACGCGCCCGGGCTTTGAGAAACTCAAAAAAATCGATTCCCGAGATGGGATCTCCCCCCGCCGCCGCCCCGTA
>JANMVA010000189.1:0-4934 GCA_031392195.1 Saprospiraceae bacterium
TAAAAGCCCAGGAGCAGGCACCGATAATGAAAGCGCTTAAGATGGTATTGCTTTTCAAAAAAGACAGTCGTGGGTAGATCAAAAAGTAAACAGTCGCGATGGTCAATGCTATAAGGTAATGAAAAATGATGCCGAATGAAATCATTTTCGGATCATCCGTATAAGCTGCCTTTCCAAATGCGCCACTGGCTATGTACTTCAATACAGGGACAGCTTTCATTTTGGCAAGAAAAACAATCGCAGCTGTCAGGTCAAGGGTGCCAGCTATAAGTCCTGCTGTCAGTACCGTCCGAAATGCGGATGGTTTTCTCATGTATTATGAAAAGAAAACGAATGCTATCGCGATAAGTGCCGGAACGGATTGCACAAAAAGTATTTTTTTATCGGCCGTTGCAGCACCATAAATGCCGGCGATCAAAACACATCCGAGGAAGAAATATCTGACGTTATCCTGCCACATTGGATCATTGATAAAAAAAGACCAGATCAGACCTGCTGCAAGAAATCCATTGTACAAACCCTGGTTGGCTGCTAATGTCTTTGTGGGCTCGAATAAATCTTTGGGGAAATTTTTAAAAACTTTTTTCCCGCGCGTCGTCCAGGCAAACATCTCCAGCCATAAAATATAAATATGAATGAGCGCGACAAGTCCTGTAAAAATGTGTGCGAGGATGATCATGTGAGAGGGTGAGTTGTGAGTGTGAATTTATGCAGGAGGTAGTGGTGCTGGTACAACATTATCAATTGGAGGCAAGGATCTGATGTAATGCCATAAGTTGGCCAGGTCTTCATCCGATAGATTGATGTAGTTGGGCCAGGGCATCGGTGGCAGGAGCATCCGGCCATTATCCAATCCTTTGGATTTTCCGTGACGCAAAGCTTTTTCAAAATTCTCAAGTGTCCAGTTCCCTGTACCGGTTGCATGAGGTGTGAGGTTAGCTGCAAATGATGTCCCCCATGGGCCAACTGCTGCCGTAAGTCCTCCATTGAAAAGCATCCATTGTCCGGGTGCGATAACTGATTTGTCCGGCATAGCTGGTAATGACTCTGAAGCCGGATGTCCTGATAATAATTTTGACGGATCGGGTACAGGTCCCTGATCGGTCATCATTTTTGGAGAATGACAATCATGGCATCCCATGATGTGAGAGAGATGCTCACCACGTTTGACTGAATCTTCAGCAGTCGTTGCCGGATTTTCAGTTTCCATTTCCATCGCATCATCTGCCAGCTTTTTATTATCCGGTTGGCATGCTAAAATCAATATGCCTGACAGGAGAAGCCATGTTCCGATAAGTAAGTTTTTCATAAGATGTAGTTTGGTTTGTTCGAATGTAAAAAATTCTATTCCCCCGGACTCTCTTCCACATCCGAGTCCATAATCCCCGGCGGCAGCTCCAGATCATCATCCTGATCGATAGGGATCATCGTGGGTGGAATTTCTTTGAGTGACTTGATCCCTAGTTTTTTCAATCGGTTAGCCTGATTGATCAGGTTGCCCTTTCCATCTTTCAATTGGCTGATCGCCTTGTGATAAGAATCCTGAGACCGCGTTAGCTGTTTGCCAATATCTTCAAGCGATTCGACAAAACCGACAAATTTTTCATAGAGGCTTTTGCCCTGTTTTGCAATTTCCAGTGCATTGCGATTTTGAAATTCGCGTTTCCAGAGATCAGATACGATCTTCAATACAGCGATCAGGTTGTTGGGGCTGATCATCATGATTTTTTTCCGGGACGCATATTCTGTGATATCCGCATCGTGCTGGATGGCGATCAGGTATGCAGGTTCGATCGGTATAAACATCACAACAAATTCAAGGGAACTGGTAACCTCGTCATATTTCTTGCTACTCAATTGGTCGATATGTGTACGAAGTGAGCGGATATGCGTTTTGACATGAGCGTCCTGTTCTTCCTTGTTATCGGTTTCACAAAATCGCGTGTACGAAATCAATGAGACTTTCGAATCGACGATGATCTTCCGGTTGCCGGGTAAATGGATTGTAATGTCAGGACGCACATTATTGCCGTCTTCATCTTTATAATTTTCCTGAACGAAGTATTCTCTGTTCTTCACCAGTCCGGATCGCTCGAGGATATTTTCCAGGATGGTTTCACCCCAGTCACCTTGTTTTTTCACCTGGCCTTTGAGTGCTGTAGCGAGATTGTTGGCTTCCTGGCTCACTTTATTTGTGTTCTCAATGAGGTCTTTCACTTTCTCCCCGAGGGAGAACCGTTCTTTGGATTCCTTGTCATAGGTTTCTTCGACCTTCTTTTTAAAGCTTTCAATATTTTCGCTCAGAGGCTTGAGAATTGCTTCGATATTGAGCTTATTCGATTCAGTAAATTTTCCCGATTTCTCTTCGAAAATTTGTTGCGCTAATTTTTCGAATTGCAGGTGAGAAGTTTTTTGCATCTCCACGATGTCCTGCTTTTGTGTGTCGAGTTTATCCTGCAGGGCCTTATTGTAAGCAGAGATTTCGGCTAGAGCCTGCAGGTGTTTATTGATGTCACTCTGCTGTTGCTGATTTGTCTTGCGTTCTTCATTAAGAGAGGAGGAAAATTCCCTGATCCGTTCATCATAGGATTTCAGCGTTGCTTCCAATGTAGCCGTGCGCGTCAAAAGGCCGGACATTTCATTTTGACGTGCATCCATTCGTTGCTGAAGAGATAGGGCCAGTTCGTTTTGCGACCTGAGTTTTTCTTCCGTGAGTTTGAGATTGGTGGAGGATTCGTGGTGACGCGTGTTTAAGGCCTCGTATTCTTTCCTGTCGATGTGCTTACCCTTTGATACTAAGGTAAGTATGATATAAGCCAGAATAAATCCAAGCGCTGATCCGATGAGGATGGAGGTTATTTCCATACCCTAAAAATCCGATTTTTTTAGGGAAGTCAGTGATTGGCTTTTAAGAGTTTATTCCTGAATCAGCACTTTTCCAGAATAAATACCCGAAGAGGTTTGAAAAGAAACAAAATAAATGCCCGGAATTAGATCAGGAGTGTGGAATTCCGTTGATGCTAAACCTTGAATTTTCTCCGATAAAAGGATATGGCCATGGATGTCTGTTATTTTCAATAGACCATCTGATTCAACAACATCATCGGCTTGTAGTTTGAAATTTCCATTTGATGGGTTTGGATAAACTGAAATTTGGTTTGACTTGCCTGGCCCATCGGAGAGTGAAGTTGTGTTTAAGTCTTCAATTTTTCTCCGCCAGACACCCTGACCATTTGTTGCAGCGTAAATATATTCTTCATCAAAGACAATTTCAGATATATTTTTCGTCGTCAAACCTTCCATAAAAGGTTGCCATGTAACAGCATGATCAAATGAAACAAAAAGTCCATTGGTGGGAATTGAACCAACTGCTAAAAGAATATTGTCTTTATGAGTAGCAAAGCTGAATCCGGTAAAATTCGCAGGTTCGGATTGATCTTCAAGATATTGCCATGATGCTCCATCATCTCTGGAAATAAAAGTCCTCCTAAGGCCAAAAGGTTGTCCTATTGTCAAAGCCATAATCAGTTCGTCTGTGACGATTAAATCAGTAACGTAGCAGATGCATGTATCAAGAAGTTCATTATTACTTATGATATCCCAACTAGATCCGCCATCAGGAGACTTGTATATGTAATCCCAATCGGAGGTAACAATAGTATTATTGCGCGAAGCAAAAAGGAATGGATAGCGCACCTTGTCCTCGATGATAAAATTGTACACATCCCAAGAATCACCCGAATCATGACTGACCCAAAGTAGAGAAGAACCAAAAGAAGAGATGCCTCCGGTCAGAATATCATCTTTAAACGCATATAGTCTGTTGACCTCGTTAAATAAGAATTGCGACAAGTGTGTCCAGGTTTCTCCATCATCTTCTGACCGAAAGACAGTGTAAAAATATGTGACAAAAATTTTATCCTGGTGAATCAGTATGTCAGCTATCTCATACTTCGGTGATAATCCTACCGTATCCCATAAACCAGAAAGTTTGTTTTGTCTGGCCAAACCGTTATTAATGCTTGATGTCCATATGTTGTTCTCATTCACAGCAATTGATTGACCTAAAGCTGCATCGAGACCTTGATTGGATAATTTGAAGGTTTCGGCTAAATCGTCAGTTCGTATAATACCCGGACCGTAGGTTCCGATGAGAATGAGGCTGTCGATGTTGATCATTTTCGATGCATTCCATGGATATTGAGAAACTGATTCCCAAGTAACACCTTTATCATCAGAGCGTAGTATATCACCCCAGCCAGGCATCAAGAAAGTGTCTCCGATTTTTACCATACTTGTCTCAGGAATGCTGAGGGACAAACCTGGTACTTTTGCCCAGATATCACCTCCATCTCCTGA
Source organism: Saprospiraceae bacterium (assembly GCA_031392195.1). Classification (GTDB taxonomy): domain Bacteria; phylum Bacteroidota; class Bacteroidia; order Chitinophagales; family Saprospiraceae; genus Opimibacter. Next base: position 4,360 of record JANMVA010000189.1, read on the forward strand.
TCTGTAAAGTTCACTAGCTCCCTCAGCATGAGCAAACATGACATCACCAAATACGTGGAGGGAACTAATACTTTCACTCAAACCATCTACCGTGATTGCATTCCATGTGTCGTTGGCAGTTGATTTGTAAAATCGATTACCCGAAGCCACATAAATCTTATTCTCATGAACGTCCAATGCTTTAAAAAAACCTAAATGACTGATGCTGCTTGTATTCCAAACTTCGCCCCCATCCGTTGAAAACAATAAATGGTGGAAGTCACTGATGTAAATACCAAATTCATTAATCGCAAATTGTGCAAAATGGACAGAATCCGGAGTTATAATTTCCTCCCAGCTATCACCATTATTGGCGCTTTTATAAAAGCTCCATTTTACATCTAGATGATGTCCGGTGCGAACACGCGCTAAAACTAGATTCTCATAGACGCTCAATTGTTCGGCAACATATCCGGGCAGACCATCGATGATCAATTGGTTCCAGGTAAGTCCTTTATTCTCCGATCGATAGATGCCATGGTCTGTTGCTGCAAATTGGAAAGAATCATTTTGTACCAGATCCGATACAGCACCAC
>JANMVA010000201.1:0-2286 GCA_031392195.1 Saprospiraceae bacterium
ACGCACTGTCTGTCACCACTGCAGAAGGAACACACATTTATATTCCCCTTTCCGGAGCAGAGGGTACAAGTGACAGGGACTTTGTCATCTTTCTTGAAAACGGCCAGTTGCCTGTTTCGAAGCTGCAACCCTTTAACCTGGGAGGTATCAGCATGACCATTGACATGAATGTCACAGAAGAGGCTATCATTGAAATTATTATGGATGAAAGTGGGGAGATATTGCGCGCGGTAGGTAATGGTAATCTCCAAATCGGAATGACACGTACAGGCAATTTATCAATGGGTGGAAATTTCAGAATTTCTCAGGGAGACTATTTGTTTACAAACTTTGGTTTTATCAAAAAACCGTTTGAAATCGAAGCTGGTAGTGAGATTGAGTGGGTTGACAGTCCTTATGATGCCATCCTTAATGTCAAGGCAAAATATAAGAATCTGGAAGCTCCTGTTTTTAATCTCATCCAGGAATACCTGGTCAATGCAGAAGGAGATTTAATCAGAGCAGCCAGGGAAAGAACACCAGTGGATATGACTTTGAGCCTGACTGGTTCACTTCTTCATCCAAATATTGCATTTGATATAGATTTTCCAGAGCTGTCAGGGCCAATCAAAGGATATGTTGATTCTAAGCTCAATGCATTGAAAGCAAATGAGAATGATATGAGCCATCAGGTTGTGAGCCTGTTATTGACCCGTTCATTTATTCCATCTTCAGCAGGTATTACGGGTATCAATTGGAATAAAGGATTAGACAATACAGTGAGTGAATTATTCTCCTCTGCTCTTTCAAGTTTGTTTTCAACTTTATTAGGAGATATAATTCAGACCGGCAATGTGGTGACCAGTGTGGAATTGGAGGTGGGAGTTGATGTTCCATTAATCCAGGGTGCGCTTAATCCAACCTCCGGATTAGACGATTCATACGAGGAAAAATATCAGTTGAACCTTCCCATCGGATTTTTCAATGACAGGCTATCTGTCAATGTCGGTGGTAATTACGTACGAGGTGCAACTTTTGCAACTGAATCAGAATACCTGGCAGGGGATATTTCTGTGGAGTATGAATTAAGTCCGGATGGTTCTTTAAAAATTCGGGCTTATAACAGAAATGACGTGACCTTTGAAGGTCGAAGAAATAAAGTGGGTGTCGGTCTCGCCTACAGGGAAGAAGCTGACAGCCTCAGTGATCTGATCCGTGAGATTTTTGGTTCTTCAAAAAAGAAAAAAGCAAAAAATGAGGTTGTTCCTGAGGATGAGGTGATTGAGAAGGTCGAAGGAGGAGGATAACCTTTTCGCAAGCCAGGAATTTTTCCCCTTTTCAAACACCTATATTTGCAGTCCGTTTTTAATCCATCTCAATATTTATAGCACATGTTTCAATCATTAACTGACAGCCTCGATAATGCATTCAAATCCCTGCGCGGGGATGGAAAGCTGACAGAACTCAACATAGCTGAAGCCATCAAGGAAATCCGTCGCAGTCTCGTTGCAGCGGACGTCAACTATAAAATTGCCAAAGAGTTTACGGACAAGATCAAGGACAAGGCTCTTGGAACCAAAAATGTATTGAACTCCGTAAAGCCCGGTGAACTGATGATCAAGATCGTCCAGGATGAGATGATCGATCTGATGGGCGGCACGGCGGCTGGCATCAATGTGAAAGGGACACCCGGAGTGGTGTTGATTGCCGGCCTTCAGGGAAGTGGAAAAACAACTTTCTCCGCTAAGCTGGCTAATTTTCTAAAAACAAAAAGAAAGAATAAGCCTCTTCTCGTTGCCTGCGACGTCTATCGTCCTGCTGCGATGGATCAGTTGACCGTTCTCGGTGATTCGATTGGTGTTCCTGTCTACAAAGAACCAGAATCAAAGGATCCGGCATCGATTGCACTGAAGGCGATCCAACACGCAAAGAATCACGGCTTTGATGTAGTCATCATCGATACGGCTGGTCGTACAGCGATCGATGAGACGATGATGAAAGAGATAAGAGAGATTAAGGAAGCAGTTCAACCGAATGAAACGCTGTTTGTCGTGGATTCGATGACAGGACAGGATGCAGTGAATACTGCACTTGCCTTCAATGATGTCATCAATTACGATGGAGTAGTGCTCACGAAACTGGATGGTGACACAAGAGGTGGTGCTGCATTGTCGATCAAGTATACAGTTGGCAAGCCGATCAAATTTGTCAGCACCGGCGAGAAGATGGATACGATCGATATGTTCTATACATGTATGTATGCATGTATACATACCCACATGCATACTTGCATACATGCATAATTGC
>JANMVA010000220.1:0-4658 GCA_031392195.1 Saprospiraceae bacterium
CTGAGCTTTAATGGAAATTCGTTTAGTTACTCCAGGACAAATGCAGTGGTTGATGATGCACTTGATTTTGGAGTAGGGATTTGGGCCCATGATGCCGGTTTTAATGTTGGCCCCTCCGCACTTGACCCAGAAGACGAACCATGTTTGCCCCCATGCGAAACCTTCAATAGTTCTGAATTTTTTGGATTAGGATATGGTATTTTCTCTGGCAATGAGCGTATTAACTATCCTTTCCAGGTCTATGCAAGCGATTTTTCAAATTGTTATTTCGGGATTGTAAACTACAAAGTCTCGGGTTCAACAATATTATTCAACAATTTTGAAATGGGAGAAGTGCAGTTGGGCCCGGAGATGATTGACCAAATTGGAATTGCTTTAATGGGTCCTATGAATGAATTTATTATTGAAGAAAACAATTTCATTGATATTGGCGGTAATACTGAAAATACCATTGGCATATGCGCCGAAAATACAGGAGAGGTTAATAAAGCTATCAGGAAAAATACGTTCGAGAACTTGACTATGGGAAATCAGGCTTTTGGGATAAATGCAAATGACCCATCGGACCTACCAATACGTGGATTGCATTACTTATGCAATGAAAATTCCGAAAATACAGACTTCGATTTTACTGTGCCTATTAGCGGAATGTACAGTGATGATTTTATTAGGAGGGACCAAATGGAATATGTAGACGAGGGAGTCCTTCGATCTGCGGGAAATATTTTTTCTGAAGAAGGAGAAATTGAAGATGATAATCATTTTAATAATCAAAGCATTGAGGAAATAAACTATCTCTATGATATAACTGAAATTAATCAAACACCCATGGATTATACAGAGGAAACAATAATCATTGACGACGGACCGGAAAACACATGTCCTTCTACATATTGCTTAAGACCTTGCCTTAATTATTCCAAGTTCCAAGATGCAGTTTCTTCCTATTATTCCAACCTTGCAGATCTCGATGATGCAATTGATAATGAAGAATATAGAGCCGCGTCCTATTATAGATTTATTCACGATTCTCTGGTCAATAATATCATTGCTTATATAAGGTATGATACCACTGATTTTAATCGAGACTCACTACGAGCATGGTATTTGAGAGCAAATTCTATTGCTGGTGATTATCTGCTTGCAGGAGATTATCTTGGGACTGGTGAATACACAGAAGCTTTGAGTACTTTGGATGATATTGATTCAAGACATATTTTAACCCAGGAGCAATCATTAGATCTGGAAAGAGTGGAATACATTTATACAATCTTATCCTCACGCCCTTACGACAGTTTAACCACTCAGGATATTGATACATTAAGGCTATTTAGTACTGATATTGGAGCTTCTTCAAGTATCGCCAGAACTATATTAATGAGAGGGGACACGATTTATACTCCAAGATATTATATTCCGGGTGAAATAAATCCCCGATCCAGTTTTAGATCTAATCATACTTCAATACCAGTTTTTTCAATTTATCCCAATCCAACCAATGGTAATGTAACAATAGATATAACCAGGGCCTATACCCCCACTCCTCAAATACAATTTTTTAATCCAGATGGAAGACTTCTGAAAACATTTAACCTTCAGGTAGGAAAAAACAATATCAATTTACTTGATGATGTGGGAACCGGTTCAGGTTTAATTTTCTATAATATAATTGTTTCTGATCAAATTATTGATCATAATAAGCTTGTAATTCTACACTAATATGCGATTTATTGTCAAACGATATTATTACTTCATTCTGATTTGTCTGACGGCATTTGCTAAAAGTGCCGTCAGCCAATCAGGCTGGAATAAATTTATCGATGTGCCTCATCTTGAGAATATTAATCTTGATGACCTGATTTACGAAAATGATACCATTTATATCAGAGGAAATATTTATATTGACTCCATTCAAAAATGGGGCCTTTATTTCGCCGCTATCGATACTACAGGCCAGGTGCTTTGGTATAATCAAATAGCGGATACGGCAACGAATTCGCATATTGTTGATACATCACCCAGTTGCGATTTTTATCGATCAGAAAATGGCACATTTGCTGCACCGTTTCATTTTTTTGAAACACAAAAACTGGGCTTTCTATTATTGGATTCAGCAGGAGAGCCGACTCATTGGAATCAATTCTCTTATGATGGGCTTCATGCCTATCCACAAAGTGTAGAAAAGTATGAAAATAGTTATTATATTTTTGGCAGAATACAACGATTAAGTTCTTATTCGGATTTATTTGTTTTAAAAACGGACCTTTATGGTAATTTGATTTGGGTTAAATATTTTGGCCTGTATTTGAATGAGGAGAATTTTGGTGATGTCATTAATAATCTGGATGGTTCATTTACCATTTCTTCCACTATTTATTCCCAAGGCTATTATAACAGACCTGATAAGGGTTGGAGAAGGCCATGGATTTTTACAATTGATACTTCAGCCGTTGTCATCGATGAATGGATTGGTGAGGAAAACGACATCCGAACACATGGAGGGGGACAACTGATTAAGCACAGTGATGGCAGTTTGTCTATTGTTTCGACCGAGTATCAATATGATGATTATTGGAATCTGACTAACAATGCTGTCACAGTCAGTCATCTCGATTCGGATATGAATCTTATCTGGAAAAAGTACTTATCTAATTTCGATTATCCTTACGATCACATTTGGGATGCGCATTACGATCCGGTAAATGAGAGCTTCATTCTTGCGGGAAGAAAACTGGAAATTAATGCATCCAGTAGTGCTGTGGAAGGTTGGCTATTGAAAATGTCAATGGAAGGCGAAATCCTCTGGAATAGAACTGACACTAATTTATATAATCCCATTCCTGTTTGGCACAGACTCGTGGGTGTTGATGTATCTCCATCAGGTTCTATTTATGCATGCGGTGACATGGATGGAAATTCTCAATTATATGGCTGGATTATCAAGGTCACTGCTGATGGTTGCATTGATACGCTTTGCCTGACGACATCCATTCCTCATGATGGCTCAAAACCTGAGATCAAAGTATTTCCAAATCCTACCTCCGGTTTCATTCATATAAACCTACCAAATGAATTTAATGATGCTGTTTTTTTACTATACGATTTATATGGTCAGTTGATCAAATCCAGTGTTCTTGAAAGTGACGATTTATATTTAGATGTGGCACCTGGGGTGTATTATTATTTGATCAAAAATGAACTGAATGAAATCTCGAATGGGAAGCTTGTAGTTTTAGAGTAAATAGCTTTGTACATGGTATCCATATCCTCATCACAATTTTCCAAAATAATGACACTCAGCAATATTTAATAATCAACCATATTGCAGGTCACGACAATTAAAAAAATATTGATTCTAGGTTCCCGATGGAATTAAACTGCCACCTTCAAGCTCCGCTCATTCCGTTGAGGTTCATCATGTTTGAGTGCCCGAAAAGTGTAGCCCATTTTTGAAAAATGTTCTAACACGAGTGGAAGTGCATATCGAAGGTTTGTTTCCGCTTTGAGGCTGTCATGAAACACTACGATTGATCCGGGGACGGCATGCTGTATCACATTTTGGAAACAGTCTTCAGGTGTGATGTCTTTATCAAAATCCGCGCTCAGCACGTCCCACATGATGATGCGGTAATGGCGTTGCAGAAACTGGATCTGGCTGGGCCTTAGTTTTCCATAAGGTGGCCGGAACAGGCCCGACTGCACCATACGGGCGCAATGGCGAATATTATGAAAGTAGGAGATGTTTTCTGTTGACCATCCGGACAGATGATTTAATGTATGGTTGCCAACGGAGTGTCCGTCTTCTACTACCAAATCATAGATCTCTGGATATTTCCGGACGTTATCACCGACACAGAAAAAGGTAGCTTTTGCATCGTATTGGCGGAGCGTTTCCAGGACCCACGGGGTGACGTCCGGGATAGGCCCATCGTCGAATGTCAGGTATATCTCTTTGTCTCCCGTGGGCATTTTCCACGTCAGGCCCGGAAAGAGTGCCTGGACATATTGTGGTGTGTGAACAAGATACATGGGCTTATGTACAAAATAGACAGGTTCATGGATTAGCTATCTTTACCCCCAGCGGCAATTAAGCTTATTATAAATTTATTCAAAACGTTATATGTAGGTGCTTCGCTGCATTACTCTTTGAAAATCACCTGGTTTTAAAAGGGATCAACAAAAATTATTCCCTTATCAGGTGCAAAATTAGTGAGGATTCATGACAAGATTGAGATTTGCTCCAAGCCCGACCGGAGCCTTACACATAGGCGGTATCCGGACGGCGCTTTACAATTACCTGCTCGCCCGTAAAAACGGCGGACAGTTCATCCTTCGTATAGAGGACACGGATCAGGTGCGTTATGTGCCCGGTGCCGAAGATTATATTATCAGTGCTCTTGCATGGTTAGGCTTGAATCCGGACGAAGGGACCGTGAATGGTGGCCCTTACGCCCCTTACCGCCAATCCGAACGGACCGCGATCTATCAGCAACATGCCATGAAGCTGGTTGAAGAAGGAAAGGCCTATCTCGCATTTGATACGCCGGAAGAACTGGATGTCATGCGCCAGCGATTATCGGATCAGGGTTTAGGTACACCAAAATACGATGCGACGGTGCGCATGTCTATGAGCAATAGCCTGACACTTTCTGCTGACC
>JANMVA010000265.1:0-7157 GCA_031392195.1 Saprospiraceae bacterium
CGGGCCGCGCGCCCTGGTCGTGCTGGGCGTGGTCCTGCTGGGCGTCGGTGCCGCGGTGCCGGCCGCGGCGTGGCGACAAACTGTGCGATCTCCTGCTGGATCATCGGCGAAGGAGCCTGGTTGAGTGTGTTGAGGATGTCAAACGGTGCTTTTGCTTCGATGGCTGAAAGACGCTCTTCGACTTTATTTAAAGCCTCGATCACATTTGTATCAAAGCGTGACTCCTGCTGTTTCATAGACCAATTGAACCAATACACCTGGATGAGACTGGAGCCTAATAGCCCAATCGTCATCAAACCAATGATCAGCCAGATTGCCTTTTTACTCATAATGGAGAGAACAAAAATAACCCTGAAGAAGATTCATCCGAATATTTAACGGAGTCTTAACCTCTTCAGCCCACAACATCCTATTAGTTCGATGATCTATACTTCATCCTCTTGCTAAGCTCAACAACCGGGGGCTTAAACTTATCAAGCCTCTGGTGTAGAAATCTTATTAAAGTCCCCGGGTGCTGAGCTGTAGCAAAAGGATGTGTATAGTAAGTCGAAGCATTAGGGGATTTAGGGGCCGCTAAGATTCTCACTGATATTTACTTAACCCCATAAAAGGATTTGATATTGTATTCACAAAAGATGGCTAACAACATTGCAGGATAGCAGGTTAAAGTGTTTTAATTTTTATGTTTTTATACCACACTTTATCGCCATGATCCTGCAATGATATTTTCCCTTTTGTAGCCAGGCCAAATCCCTTCATGTCTTTAAACTTACTTTTTGCGATCATCTCAGGCCATTTAGGTGAATTCATATCATACTCCACGATTCTCACGCCATTGAGCCAGTGCTCTACTTTCCCGTTGTTTTTAATGATGCGTGCTTTATTCCATTCACCTGCAGGTTTTGCAGTGGGATATTTGCTTTCGATCAGATCATAGAGATCACCTGCTTTATGCGTTACATATCTTGAATCGGGATGACACACATTGTCGAGAACCTGCATCTCGGGTCCTGAATTCCAAACATAATCATATCCATCGCCTTCCACTACATTGTAGATAATACCGCTATTGCCGCATGGAGATATTTTCCATTCAATACTGAACTCAAAATTTTCATACTCATCATTCGTAAGAATATCGCCGCCGTCAGGAGCCTGCCAGTGACCATCCGGGTTTTTCTTTGCGTCCAGTGACAATGCACCATTCTCTACGATCCAGCTGCTGCCGATCGTTTGCTTCTTAAAATTGTGCCAGCCATTGGTCGTCTTACCATCAAATAATAACTTCCAACCACTGCTCGCTTCAGCTGAAGTCAATGTGTTATCACTCATCGTCGGAACGCTCGAAGCGGACACCGGATTTCCGGAAGGAATATTATTCATCGTGTACCATGCTTCAGTAGTCCATACAGGTAATCCTGAATCACTGACATACGGTTCGAGCATGTGTATATATACTACATGGCCTGCCTTCATGCCATTGAGCTTCAACGAAACTTTTTTACGATCGGCTGACACATATGCTCCTTCTACTTTCAACGCAACATTATCAATCTTGGGTCCGCCGTATTCTTTTGTGGGCACATAGCGCCATTGCCTTACTTCCCAATCTTTGGGTTCCCATCCATCTCCATCTCTCAAAGGTTCTGTGAATTCAATCTCAACACCATCGCTCTTCGCACGTATCGCAAGCATTTCAAAAGTAGGCTTACCATTATATTTTAATCGTTGCAGGCCATACCAAAGTTTATCTGATTGCGCCCAGTTACCGGGATTACCAATACCACCTACATACAATGCACCATCAGGCCCCCACACCATTCGGTTGATACCCGCTTCAAGTCCCTGGATAAATCGAAATACAACACCCTGGTATGCATTATTTATTTTTTCAACAAATACTCTTTCGACACCGCCTTGTGTGACTTCACTGTGGATCATCTGTCCTTTATACGGACCATCATTAATGGCTAATGGCGTTGAAGGTGAATTTCCAATTTCATCCTGTGGCAACCATACAACAGGCGGTTTTTCTTTAAACGTTTCCAAACCTTCATAGTCTACTGCTCTTGAGCCAAACCAATCTCCTTGCGATACGTGGATGATCTTACTGCTTGGCAGCCAGTCACCCTGATTGTCAGCTACAAATATTTCATTGTCAATCCCAATACCAATTCCATTTGGTGTACGCAGTCCGCTCGCTACATAATTTAATTCTCCTGATGGTAAATCAAATCTGACGACGCGTCCACGACTTGGCATTTGATTTAAGGCGGATGCTCCTCCGGGTAAGATAGCAATCGCTAATGTGCCATAGAGATCACCTTCTTTTTCTGCAAGACCAAAAGCGAACTCATGGAAATTTGCTGTTGTCGGCCAGTTATTGGATACACACTGGTATTCATCGATCACATCATCACCATCTGTATCCACAAGTCTCGTCAATTCCTGTTTCTGCAGAATGTAAATCGTATCGTTGATCACTTTCAAACCAAGTGGTTCTGCGAGTCCGCTTGCAATTTGTTTTATTTTAATTTTTGCAGGGTCGCCTGACTGAACATCACTCAACAAATAAACAGAACCTGTCGGATCCCAGGTGCTGACTGCCATTCTGCCATCCGACATAAAATCCATTCCACCGACTTTGGGTAGAAAATCCCATGGCCTTGCCTGGGAGAGATCATAAGATGGATGTACACTTTCCAACGGGGATTGATCGCCGGGTACGCGTGGAGTCGTCGCCATGGATAGCGATTTTCCCTGGAGCTTTGTATGTTGATCTTTTGGATGCACTAATGCAGAAGATGGAAGTCCTATCCATTGTGCTTCACCTTCAGGTTGCCATTCAAATGATAAATAGCGGCCACCTTTTCCATTCATGTATTCCAGCTTTACCGGATGATAGCCAGGTGATAGTTTTACCAAAGTGTCTTTCATTTCGGCTCCATGCATACCATCATTATCTAATAGTAACCTTCCATCTATTGACAATTTCGAACCATCATCACTCATGATGCGAAGCCCTGTTGAGGTCTCTTTATCGACATACAAATAACCTGTGGCGATGAGCACAAAATCTTCTGTCAATCCACCAAAATCATTGGCATCCAATCCCTGGAAATTAGAAATGATACCTGCCTGATCCGCACTTTTTGAAGCAGGGATCACAGGGAGGTTTTCATGTCCTTTGATGTTTGTATATGCTTCTACCAGCAATCCCGGTAACATGTCATTGGCTTCTATCAACTCGGTTTTCAATTCTACTGCAATACCCTGACCTCCTTTTTGTCCAACATCTGTAGTGTCGAGTGATAAAATATATGTCGCCATTTCTTTTGCATCCGAGACAGGCAGCTCCGGATGTGGGCTCATGACCTGTGAGCCCCAAATACCACCTCCACCTTTAATGATCTTTGCTGAAAGTCTTTCGATTTCACTTTGCTCCGTCGGATAGCGCTTGGCGATCTGAACATAGGACGGACCAACGGTTTGCACTTTAGCATTATGACATGTCTTGCAATCATTTTTGGCAATCAGTCTTTCGCCGAGTGACAATGTTTTTTCATCGGCACCTAATGAATTCGGATTATCGATCGTCGGTGAGCTGATAAATAGTGTACGGAAAAAAGTTTCTCCATCCTGCTTCAGCGTTAGTCTGCCATCAAGTGTGAGGACTTGTTTTCCACCGATTTCTTCTTTGTTTTCTGAATCTACTTTCCAGTCACCGTTCGTTTCAATATTCCGATGCAGTGCAATGGAAGTCACATTTTCGGCAATGGATATTTCATAACCCGGAGGTGCAGTGACAATCGTAAATACACGCTCGAATCCGACCTGTCCATCGGGATTGGCTATTGCTTCAGGTCGTTCATGTACTTCAATGGTTGATCCGTTGTTAAGGACGAGGTGATATTTAAGTGTTGCCTGTCCGTCTTTCAGTGAGTGACCCTTATACTTTACTTCCTTCAGGACATCCTGTCCACTTTGAGTAACGCGCCATGGTTTTAGGTGCTTATTTTCCAGCCAGGAATCACCGATGGAGATGGGTTGAGGTCCATGTGCATTATCATACACTGCACCCTGAAGATGGACGTGGCCTTTCCAGACTTTGTACAGAGAACAGCTGTCAGTATGATAAGCGGCCCAAACATCATCGTGCAAAGCCAGCGTGAGGATCCGGGGTTTGAGGTCTAGTACGGATCTGAAAGCCCATGGTTGAGCAGGTCTTTCGGGTCCTTCCCGGGAGGGTTTTTCATTTTTAGCACATCCGATAATCAGCAGAGCAAAGAGGACATTAAAAACAACCGGTGATGGGCGGGCAGACTTTTTCATTGAATATTATTTTCAGCCAATAATACTGAAAATCCACCGATGCTATTGTAACAGGCATGCGGGCAATATTTATCTTTGCGGCACTAAAATCACTAAAATGAAATTCTTGAAAATCTTATTGTATGTCCTGTTAGCCTTCGTGCTGATTGGTGTTTTGCTGGGTTTTGCCGGCCCTAAAAAAATGGAGGTTGAGCGATCAACGGTTATCGCTGCTTCACCCGATGCAGTTTGGCCTTATCTCAGTTCGATGAAAAACTTTCAGCTATGGTCCCCATATGCTGAAATGGATACAAATGCTGTCCTCACCTACAAGGGCATTGATGGCGAGGTTGGTTCCGGGTATTCCTGGGAAGGAAAAAAAACAGGAAAAGGCGAGCAGACCATTACGGCTATTGAGCCGAATAAATCAGTCACGACGCATTTACATTTCCTTGAGCCCATGAATGATGAGGCAGATGCATATTTTCGGATTGAGCCTATGGGCGACAGTACAAAAGTGATCTGGGGAATGACGGGTGAAAATGGTTTTGTCGAAAGGATCTTTGCTGTGGTGATGAATATAGACAAGATGGTTGGAAAACAATTTGACGCCGGGTTAACTAAACTAGGAACCGTTGTTTCTGCTGCTCCAAAATCTGCTTCCACTTCAACTGCATACGCCATTACACCGGGTGAATATGCCGGTGGAAAATACCTGGCCGTGAAAGGTGAGGTCAAGATGGCTGATCTCACTACATTTTACAGCACCAATTTCCCTCTGGTGATGACTGCTGTCAATAAAAACGGTCTGAAAGCTACCACTATGCCATTAGGTATCTATTACACCTGGGATATGGAGAAAGGGATGACCAGTTTGGCTGCCGGTATGGGTGTGGAAGGTGATGTGAAAGCTCCAGCAGGGATGGAATTGATTACTCTTCCTGCGAACAAATCATTGTCCATAAAATACATGGGTGGTTATCATGGAGTTGAAGGCGCGCATATGGCGATGGATAACCACATCAAAGCAAATAATCTCGAACATGTAGCACCTGTGCTGGAGGAATATGTTACTGATCCGGGTACAGAACCTGATTCTTCAAAGTGGGTGACGATGATCACTTATTTTGTGAAGTAAGACTAAGAGCATATGGAACATAGGGGAGCGCGCTAGTGCTCCCTTTTTAATTGTGAGCCTATCATGTAAAGACTCAAGAGTAATGAAACCTACACTGGATGATTTGGATCTTTTGATCACGGTCTTTCATTCCAACAATCCGATACACGAGCCGGTGTTCATGATCAATGCGCCGGGACCAGAATCCACTAAGTTCATGTCTCAATGGTTCCGGACTTCCAATTCCTTTAAAGGGGTTTTGCTTTATCGCACGAATTAATTCGTTGATCTTTTCAACCTTCGCTTTATCGTATTCAATCCAATAATTGAAATCCTCCCATGCACTTGATGTGAACTCTATATTCACAGCTGATCATCGATGGGTTTGAAAGGGATCAGATTCTCTTTTTCAAGTTGTTGGATTGAAGCAAGTAGTCGTTTACGGTTAGCTTCTGTAGATAACAGGTAATTGGTTTCTGTCAAGGCATTATACTCTTTCAGTGAAATGATGACGACTGCATCATCCTTATTGGTTCTGGGCACGATGAGTACTTCTGATGATTCAATGACCAGGTTCAGAAAATACTTGATTCTGTTTCTTAAACTTGAGATGGTAACAGCCTTCATTTTGTACAATATTTTGTACTAAATTATGCAAATTATTTAAGTTCTGCCCGCTTTAACCATAAAATTCGCCCATCCGATAGCCTCTTTCCCCCAGCGGCGGCGGATGTGATCAAGCTGTTGCAGCAGGGAGATTTCTTCTTCTGTATTGTCGAACAGGTTAAGCTGGATATTGCCGTTGACCAGGCCGCTGAATTTGATGCCGATCAGCCGGATGAGCTGGCGCCGTTCGTAGACTTGTTCAAAGAGTTCCTGTGCGTAGGAGATCAGTTGCCGCGTCTGGGCTGTATAGGGGATGCGGCGCTGCTTTGTAAACGTATTGAAATCGGCGTAGCGGATCTTGACTGTGATGCAACTGGTGAGGCGTGCATCCTGCCGAAGGTCAAAGGCCAGTTCGTCCACCATGCCACCCAGCATGCTGCGGATAAAATTCATGTCGAGCGTATCCTCACTGAAGGTGCGCTCCTTGGACATGGACTTCTGCTCGTTATACGGGACGACCTGGCGGCGGTCGATCGCATTGGCGCTTTCCCACAGGAACTGTCCCATCTTTCCGAACTCACGTTCCAACAGTGGATGGGGGATCTCGCGGAGCACGCGGATCGTACGCACGCCCATGAAGCTGAGCTTCTTGTAGGTCTCCTTGCCGATGCCCGGGATTTTGCTGGTGGAGAGGGGCGCGAGGAATTCACGCTCTTCGCCAGTGGGGATCTCGCGCATCCCGTTGGGTTTGGCTTCGCCGGTGCCGACCTTGGAAACGAGCTTATTGACTGAAAGTGCGCAGGAAATCGGCAGGCCGGATTCTTTCATGATGCGCTCGCGAAGCTCTGCCGACCAGCGGAAGCAACCGAAATAGCGGTCCATGCCGGTGAGGTCGAGATAGAACTCATCGATGGATGATTTTTCAAAGACGGGTGCCTGACCGTCGATGATCTCGGAGACCAGCATGGAGTGTTTGGAATACGCATCCATGTCGCCGCGCAGCACGAGAGCCTGGGGGCAGAGGCGGAGTGCCATTTTCATGGGCATAGCGGAATGGACGCCGTAGCGGCGCGCTTCATAGCTGCAGGAAGCGACGACACCGCGGCCACCCATGCCCCCGATG
>JANMVA010000275.1:0-4357 GCA_031392195.1 Saprospiraceae bacterium
CTTCCTGCGGTGTCTCCCAGCGAGCGTGAACGTTGATGACAAAGTTCGCATCACGGTGTGTATAAGCTGTTGCATCTGAAGGCACGCTTGAATAAGTTGCACCTAACATGCCGATAAATATTTCGCAATGCGGGGAGGGTAATGTACTCACTGATTGGAGAATCACATCAATCAATTCATCACTGAGCTCCGTAAAATTGTGCGATTTCCAGTAATTGCGCGCACCGGGAGTGAGCAATGGATCAAAGGCCTGCTGCCATGCAGTGTAGGGCATCATACCAAGATGCTCGCCGACAGGTGTGCCGAATTGTTTGACTTTGTCTGTGATCTTTTGTCCTGCTTGAGCATTCCCGTTATAAAAATTGGGGAATAGAATGACTTCCTTACCATGTATATCTTCCGGTAAAAAGGGAAGAGGTGGTGCTTTACGAAGGACTACCCATGTGTTTGCTTCTTCCTGAAGTGTGGAAGCGTAATCCCGATATTTCATCAGGGCATTGCGAGCCTGATCGAATGGAAATACAATCAGTCCTGCATAGATCTCAGGTCCTACGGGATGTAACTGAAATTCAAAAGAGGTAACAATGCCGAAGTTGCCACCACCACCACGTATGCCCCAAAAGAGATCGGGATTTTCATTCCCATCAGCCCGCACCAAATTTCCTTGGACGGTGACGACGTCAGCTGATAAAAGACTATCCACAGTAGCTCCATACTGGCGCGTGAGCCATCCAAATCCTCCACCCAGCGTAAGACCGGCGATGCCCGTGGTTGAATTAATTCCTGTTGGAGTCGCCAATCCGAATACCTGCGTTTCGCGATCCACATCAGCCAGTGTAGCTCCGGGCTCTACCCATGCGCGCTTGGTTGAAGCATCAACCCGAACAGCATTCATATCCGAAAGGTCGAGAACGACACCACCTTCGCAGACAGCATTGCCGGCAATGTTGTGTCCTCCTCCTTTGATGGCCACCAGTAGATTATGTTGTCTTGCAAATTTGACAGCATGGATGACATCTTCTGTGGATGTGCACTTGATGATCAGGCCGGGTTTGCGATCTACCATGGCGTTCCAGATGGTGCGTGCGGTATCGTAGTCTGGTGAATCGGGTGTGATCAATTGCCCTTGCAGACCTGATTTAAAATTATTGATGGTGTCTTCTGTCAGCGTCACAGATCCGTTGGTTGTTGTGCAAATTTGATATGAAGTTGTGGCCATGATAGGTTAGCGTTAGGTAGTGAAAATGTAAAGGGAGTGAAGGAGAAAATTCAATTTCTAATATAAGGGAAATTGGAGAAAAAGGCGGAGGCGGAGGCGGAGGCGAAGGAAAATTCGTAGGGACGTTGCATGCAAGGTCCCTACAAGATTTATATAAATTATAAACACTTTCCACTGGGTGACATCTTTGAAAAAAACATTCGCAACGATTTGGAAATTTTTCAAAAATCTCTTATTTTCCGTACCGAAAACAATTATTACTTCACCTTTTAATACCAGTTGAAACATGGGTGTCTCTATCCACTATTCCGGCAAGCTCCGGAATACATCTGATTTGCCGTCCTACATGGACGAGGTCGTTGATCTGTGCCAAACATTACGCTGGACGCATCAATATATTCCTCCGGACAGTGGGGTGCCTATAGAAGGTCTTGTCGTTTACATTGAAGGTTGTGATCCGGTGGTGCTGACTTTTCTTCCAGGAGGCAGACTATGCCATCCTATGCTTTATTCTTACCTGAAAGGAGTTGAACAGATGGAGAAAGTTGAATCAGCCGATCATTGGATCATTACGCATACTCAGGATGCTGGGCCTGTTGTTCATATGGAGCTCATTCGAATTCTTCGCTATTTGCATGAAAAGTATTTCGAAGATTTCAAAGTAAATGATAGTAGTAAGTATTGGGAAACGAATGATGAAGAACAATGTCGGCAGGCGTTTGCCAATAGTACAGACCTGTTCGAATTTCCTGGCGATATTCCCGGGCGGAATCCAGATACGTTTCGTAACAAGAAATCAATCGTGAAGAGGAAATTGCGGAGAAGGCATTGAAATGAACAAAAAATTTCACCAGTTAAAACATATCAATCTATGGGACTGACGATTTACTATAGAGGAAAACTGAAGGAGACAGTTAAAATTTCTCAACTCCTGGATGAAGCCATCGATATATGTCATGAAATTGGCTGGCGTTATGACCTGATCCATCGTTCGAACATCATGCCAGCAGAGGGGATTCTATTTAGTCTTGAAAAAAGTGAACCTGTCTGGCTTACATTTCTGCCAAATGGGAAGATGTACAATCCCACTCATTTTATGTTCTCACGCAACCCTGAAGAGATAGAACATGTGGACGAAGAGGAACACAAATGGAACTTCACTAAAACCCAGTATGCAGGCGTGGAAGCGCATATGGCCATCATCCGGGTATTGAAATATCTCAGCGAAAAGTACTTTGAAGAATTTGAGCTCCGTGATGAAAGCTATTACTGGGAAACCGGTGATGAAGTCTTGTGCCGCAAGCGTTTTGATGAATATAATTTCATCGTGGACATGATGGCCAAAGGTTTGCAATCGTTAGGAAGTGTGACTGAAGAAGAAATTTTATCAGTGGCAGAGGAAGTGCAAGAGATGTTGATGAGGAGAAGGGCAGAGGAGATTAATTAAGCTCTGTTTTTCTATATCATAAGAAATTTGGTGTATAGAATAAGAAAAGTCCATGCAACTTCCTGGAACGGCAAGCCGTATCGAATAGGCTTATGCATGGACTGGGATAAATATAAGAGTTATTTCATCTCTCGTTTTTTGTTTTTTCAAAAAATGGTATTATTTTAATGTTGAAAACAAATATTACTTCACCTTTTTATTGCCAGTTGAATCATGGGACTTACCATCTTCTACTCCGGCACGCTCCGGGGTGTCCAGCAATTAACGCCATTAGTGAATGAAGTTTCGGATATCTGTGATGGGCTTCATTGGCCATCTGCCATCATCGAACCGACACATGATTTTCCGATCACAGGAATTTCTTTTTGTCCACCGGGTTCTGAAGAGATCTGGCTCACGTTTATGTCTGATGGCCGAATGGCGGATCCGGATCATTTTATTGTTGAACGATTTAATCCCACTATTAAGCGGAAAAGTGATGAGGTGATTCTCATTGACTCTATTGTGCAGTATGCCGGACCGGATATGCACATGGAGATGATAAAACTGATGCGCTATGTCACCACAAAGTATTTTTCTTCATTTCAAATGTTAGATGAAAGTGAATATTGGGAAACAGGGAATGTAGAGAAATGCAGGGACTGGTATGCCATGTTTGAAGTATGGATGAATAACATGTCAGAAGACCTGGGCAAGCTTGATGGAAGGGGATATGAAGGTGGTCAGCATTTTCAGGAACGATTGAAGGACTTGTGTATGAATGGAAAAAGTATGGTGGACATTATCAAGGCAATGGGGAATCCGTACAGGTAGGAGAAGCCCCCAACCTACTTCGACATGTTCATCATTTTCATTTACCTTTTTGCCTTACAAATGTCCTTCTGAGCATTTGATATTCATAAAGCCGCTCAGTACATCGCCTGCGTTCCTGTACAAATTGTCCATTGACTACATCCATGATACATGTTGTTCCGGATACGCCGGGGTGCCAAATTGAAACAGAAGAAATTCCGTATGCACGTTGCATGCAACGTGCATACAGGATCTACTATTGAATTGATCACGTTTCAATCGGCGGTTTGTTTTTAAAAACAAGCGCAACGATTGACGAATACACAAACTATATCACAACTATGGGTTCACCATCCAGGCCGGGTCTAAAAAACGTCCTTGCATTTGGAAATTCATTCTCTGTCATTTGTCTCAAACGGGTGAGGATGGACAGGGCTTTCAATATCGGTTCTTCCTGTTCCGAGAAATGTTGTAATAGCAGTCCCCAGGCACCGATCGAATTTTCGATACCTATCAATGCAACTTTTGCAGATCCGTCGCTGTCATTTGATTCAAATTCAAAATCATCAGGGTCATCAGCTTCTGACTCCCGGGACATTTGAGCGCGTGTAAGCTTTACATTGATCTGAAAGTAATACCAATGCACCACATCCATCGCATTTTTCATGTCTGTCAGTTCCTTCTCCGGGTTCCGACCGGGTAGTTGAAGCAAGTGAGCCTGCTGTAGCTCAAGATCTTTTGCATTTACAGAAGCATCCAGGTTTTTCATCCACCCGAGAGTGTGGTCAAGATATTCTTTTGCAAGCCGGGAAAGTGGAGACGTGTCCAGCTCCATTCGTCTTTCCTCACTTCTCTGCAAGGGTTCTTCATCTTCTCCTTTTGCATTGTGATCGATACCC
>JANMVA010000298.1:0-2207 GCA_031392195.1 Saprospiraceae bacterium
ATGAGCAAGGTTTGCAAAATCTGAATCGTGCAAGGATCGTTGATATTTTGCCGGTGGAGAATGGCTTATGGGTTTCTTCTTCTCCGCGAGGGGCAGCATGGCGATATTCATTTATAGATAAAAAACTGGAATGGTTTAACCACAAGAATGGACTTTTAACGGACCGGGTTTATGGACTGACAGCGGATCGGGCAGGTAATGTTTATGTAGGATCCTATTCAGGCCTTTCCATTATCAGCCCGCAGGATTCGATTGTCAATATAGTGAAAGGCAAGGGTCTGATGAGCCCGCGGGTCGAATCCATTGAAACCGCTCATGATGGTACTGTGTGGATGACAAATAATTACAACCTGCTGAGATATGATCCCTCTACAGGTGATATTTTCCGGCTTGGGGGAAGAGAGGGATTGACGGGCGTGAATTTCGCTATCATGGGTTCAACAGTTTTATCATCTGGTCAGATAGTCTTTGGTGCTGCTAAAGGATTTGTGATCGTGGACCCGGCCACCATTCAATTGAAAAGAGCGCCCCTGCGTGTCTTTGCCTTTTATCGCGACACAGCAGGAAGAGAGATTGAACTAATGGACAGCATTCAACAAAGGTTTACCTATAAGCAACAAAATATCCGTTTCTCATTTGCGGTCAGTGATATGATGGTAGCTGACGAAGTATTATACCGTTATCGATTGTCAGGGCATAATGAAGGTTCATGGAGCACCCCTTCGTTAAATTCTTCTGTGGACTTCAGTCTTGATCCTGCTTCATATACATTCGAGGTAGAAGCATATGATGGCCTTGATTGGTTTCCGTTGCCGGCACCCATTCAGTTTGTCATCAGTCCTCCATGGTGGAAACAATGGTGGTTTCTTGGACTTGTTTTATTAAGTGCGGTCATTTTGATTTGGATTTATTTCAGAAGCCGCATTGATAAATACAGAAATGAATTAAAAGTGGCCCGGCAAATCTCTGATCTGGAATCAAGAGCATTGCGGGCGCAAATGAATCCGCATTTTGTATTTAATAGCCTCAATGCGATCCAGGAATGTATCGTCACCGGCAAGGTAGAGGAAGCGTATACTTATTTATCAAAATTTTCAAGGTTGCTACGAATGGTGCTCGAGCATTCGGATGTAGCTGAAATTTCCCTGGAGGAAGAGCTGGAAGTGCTTGATCTTTATATTTCATTAGAGAAGCTTCGATTTAAAAATGACATGCATTATCATTTTCAATTGGCCGATGATATTGATCCGGAAGAAATTACCATTGCACCCATGTTGATTCAACCTCACCTGGAGAATGCTATCTGGCATGGTTTGAGACATAAGGAAGGTCAGAAGAATCTCAGTCTTTCGATTAAAGAAAATCCGAACGGTTATCTGGAAGTGATCATTGTAGATGATGGGATAGGGCGGTTGAAATCCGCGGAAATCAGGCAGAATCGTCTGGGCGGATCACATAATTCAAAAGGACGGCAATTGTCTGAAAACCGGATGGATATATTGAGAAAATCATACCCGATGACTTCCATGACTATAACCGATCTTTATCAGGGTGATGGAAGATCTGCCGGAACTAAAATAATGCTAATCATACCGATGCTGGAGAAAAATGCAGCAAATGCAAACAAGCTAAATACATGATCCGCATCCTGATCATCGATGACGAAGAAGCGGCGGGCAATATCCTCACGCTGCTGATCAGGAAGCATATTCCAATGGATCACGAGATCCGTTTTGAACAGGATCCGGCTAAGGCATTGCAAATACTCGATACCTATAAACCAACTCTTGTCATGCTCGACATCGAAATGCCGGGGATGAATGGTTTCGATTTCCTCAACAAGGCTGGCTCCTGGGACTTTGATGTCATCTTTACGACTGCCTACGATCAGTATGCCATTAAAGCAATCCGTTTCAGTGCGCTGGATTATTTATTGAAGCCGCTCGATATACTTGAATTACAAAACGCGATCAACCGTCATATTATCCGAAGGCATCATTCGCAACAAACCCGGCACGAGCTGGTCAGCAACCTGATCCAAAATGTGCAGAAACCTGAAACAGATGAATACAGGTTGACAAGACTCCGGTGACCTCACAGCCGCAGCAGATCCCCTCACAGACAATCGTCGACATGGAGGCAGTCACTGCCACCTCCACTCCACTGCATCACAAACCTCCCACTACTCTCTCTATGCCTCAACCTCC
>JANMVA010000336.1:0-3433 GCA_031392195.1 Saprospiraceae bacterium
CCCGGCTACACCTTTTACTTTTGCCTGGCCTCCAAGTTTTCCTTCAGAACCCACCTCTCTTGCCACACGAGTAACCTCCATGGAGAAGAGGTTCAACTGCTTCACCATGTCATTTACCTCTTTAGCAATTCTTGCGAACTCACCTTGTAGCTCATGGCCCCCGATTTCCTGTGGCATTTGCTGGGAGAGGTTTCCTTTCGCTACCGAACTGATTACATGTGCGATCTCGATCGTCGGGTGCACGAGATCCGAAATGAGTGAGTTTAGGGATTCGATACCGGTGCTCCACATGCCTCTCGAATAGGGCACATCAATCCGTTGAGTAAGTTTTCCTTGCTTGCCGATCGTGTTACCGGCTTTGGTAAACTCCTGCATCATGCGCTCATTGAAGGAAATGATATCATTCAATGCATCGCAGATCTTTCCACTGACCCCGACCTGGTCGATGGGCATCCGGACGCTGAAATTACCATTCCGGACCTCTGATAGCACACGGAATAATTCACGTTGGTCAAGTTGACCATCGAGCTGATCTATGAGATCGGGTTTATGCTGCGATGGATGCAGACTTTGGGCGAATTGATTATCCTCAAAGCGAGGTGCCGTTTCATTTGCCACTAAAGCCTCTGTCACGGCATCACCATTGGTGCCGTTTTCAGTGAGTTTCTTTTTCCTCATTGTAGATGGATGATTTTTAATAACTGTATGAAGCCGATCTTAAATTTCCTGGTTGGTATGGGGTGACCGATAGCGAAAAAACTAAACGTATAAAGATATTTTTTCTGTCTGCGAGGGTCGTGCAAAATTTCAATAAAATGTTATAGAATTACAAGAATGGTTTCAAGCATAGAGCCTTCAGGTTATTTGACCCGGATATGAGGAAAGAGAATAAGTAGCCAGTAAATCGTTGTGGAAAGGCGGTTAAAACGGGATTCATTCAGTATGAAAGATGAGTGGGGTAAGTTGTTAAATCCTGCTTTTATCGGATGATCATCGCCCGACGTACAATGACGTTTTCCCGGGGATTTAGAATAAGGCTATCGGGCGTGAGTTCATATGCATACCTCTCAAGAAACTTTGAATCTCCACCACACTTTCCAATACATTCTTCAAACGTTGCTGCTGTATAACAACCGTCAAAAAAGATGGAATCGTCAGTGATCGTGTATGATCCTTTGGCATAATAATCCTGTAAGCCACCCTGGCATGGATCGGAGGGATCCATGATGTCAGTCCAGAACCGATATGAAAGTCGGTAGGTGTTGTCCTCATTAAGTAAAAGTGCAGTATATGTACTTCCCTCAAACTGAGCAATTCCCTGAGGCTCTACTTCCGTCCAGTTACCAGAGATCCGTTGACCAGGAAGTGATAATGGTTCTTCTTTTCCACAAGCAGCCAGTAATACGATACTTAGCATGCAAATAATAATTCTTGTTTCCATAACCGCACATTTTTTAAACTCCCTCATGTACAAGTCTGAACAAGATTTTGTTTTCCAATAACGGGGGCAAAATCGTGTATGCAATCTTTTCCTGAAATTATATAACATTATCCATAAATATGTCATGGTTTCCGCGATATATTGAAAAAAAGATGATTTATTCATCCAATGGATAAATTCCGCCAGTGTATCCGGATGCGTATCGACTGGCATTCCATAATATCTATCTTCAGGGATAATGAACTCTTTTCAATTCCTCTTTGACCTTCCCGAATTTCAGCTTGGCAGGCACCCTCAACAGGCAGCAGGAGGGCTATGGCGACAGGGCATTATTACCAGGACAAGCACATCTCAATTAGTCGACCTGGTCAGGAAAATGGCGGTTTTCTTTGTTACGAAAGGGATTAAAAAAGGAGATCGCATCCTGCTGATCACAGAAAAATATGGAATAGAATGGCTAGCTGCCGATATGGCGATCATGGCTTCAGGAGGAATTTCTGTTCCGCTCATGTTGCAGATACGTAAGGAGGAATTATCCATCATTCTGGAGCGGATACAACCTGTGTTAATCATTTCGGATTCTGCAAACACTTTTAGTTCAACATTCAATTTCACATCATTCGATGAATTACTTGATGCAAAACTGCCGGGCATAAATGAAAAAGATATTGAATTATTAACGCGATTACGATCAGAAATAAATCAGCATGATATAGCCACGATCGTACACACTTCGGGATCTTCGGGTGAACCTCGTGCAGTAGCTTTATCTCATCTTAATCTTGTTTCAAATATCCTATCCGTCCTCTCTATCGTACCTTTTGTTCCGGGCACACGTGTGTTGAGCTTTTTACCTCTTAGTCACATATTCGAACGCATTGTATGCTATGTATATCTTGCCAGTGGAGCGAACATTTTTTTTATCGATAGTTACCGTTATGCTTTGTGGGCATTGAAGGATATTCGGCCTGATTATTTCACCAGTGTCCCCCTGATCCTGGAACGCATCGTTGCGATCATGGAAGATCGTGTCGAAGAATCATCATGGCTTGCGCGATGGGCTTATAATTCGTGGGAAAAAACAGATAAAGGTCTTGTTTCGCATATCGGAAGCATCATCGCACATCAATGGATCATCAAACGATGGAAACGTCGAATGGGTGGAAGGCTAAAAGGAATTGTTTCAGGAGCAGCCTATCTCGATTCGAAGGTTGAAAAACTATACGAACGAAGTGGGATCAAAATCAGGCAGGGATATGGTTTGACAGAAGCATCGCCGGTCGTTGCAATCAACCGGTTTGATCCCGGCGGCCACAAACGTGGTACTGTTGGCCAGCCAATCCCGGGTGTCGAAGTTCGCATTGCAGAAGATGGAGAAATACTTGTCAAAGGACCGAATGTCATGCTCGGCTATTATAAAGATGAGGAAGCCACGGCACTTGCTATTCGCGACGGATGGTTGCACACCGGCGACATCGGGTATTGGGCTAAAGACAATTTTCTCATCATCACCGATCGCAAATCAAGCATCTACAAACATGCGTCCGGGAAATTTATTTCTCCCGCGCAAATAGAAGCAAAGCTTGTTCATCATTCATTGATCGAACATTCGGTGATCATTGGTTTTCTGCGTCCGTTCACGATTGCATTGATCATCCCGGATTTTAAGGCTTTACAAAAAGCATGTGAAGAAAAAGATATACACTGGACTGCGCCTGAGTACATGATTCATAATACGCTCGTCATTGCCATGTATCGCGATGTACTGGATCATCTCGATTTACATAGCCACGAGCGGATTGAAAAGTTTGTATTGCTTGCCGACACATGGTCACCTGAAGATGGTCTGCTGACAGCCACGTATAAGCCCAGGAGAAAGGAGATTGAGAAGAGATATGGTAAAGTGATTGAAGAGGTGTTTTCGTAAATTCATTCAATTCCTTATTGTAGAGACGCAAGATCTTGCGTCTCTACAATAAGGAATTGAATGAA
>JANMVA010000377.1:0-2677 GCA_031392195.1 Saprospiraceae bacterium
GTGAGCTACTTAGTGATCCAGTCAGACGCCAACATTTGAAAGCAAGCACGTAAGATGGAATGATCATTAGAAATTGAAAACAGCTAGCTTTGCAAAGTGGAGCTATGGAATTCTACAGCTTTACTTGCTCCTGTCCCCTAAAGGGAGAATGAAAGATTCAAAGAAGACATAGAAAGGAAAAAGGAAACGCATCTTAACCAGACATCTCTTAAAAAATGATCGAATTCAGCCTTGAAGGAAAAGAATATATTGAATTGAACAAACTTCTTAAACTCACCCATCTGGTCAGCACTGGTGGTGAAGCGAATATCCGGATTGATCAGGAAGAAGTGATGGTCAATGGAAATGTTGAAACCAGGCGAAGAAATAAATTGAGAGCAGGTGATCGGGTGACGATAGCTGATATAATTGTGATTATTAAATAAGATGATTTTCCGTTAACCTGTTCCCTCATGCATCCAATCCCCATTCCTCCAACAGCGGAGAGTTGAAGACCTTCCTGGCGCTGGCATCAAGTAACTGATTTCGCGCCGCAATCCACGCATTCGCATTTGGGCCATATTTGGCCTGGATCTTCGCAAAATTGAGTTTGGTCATTTTACCCCAATGAAAAGTAAAAGAAATGCCCAATTGATCCAGCCTGTTGTAAACCGCATCATAGAACCTCTCAGTCGTCTTTGAAAAAACTCCATCCATTTCTACAATGCAGGTAAATGGTGCATAGCGTGTGAAGCCCAGTGTGGCCTGTGTGGATTTAATATACCGATAAGCAAAGATGCCGGTGAATGGACCAACACTTCGATTGACATCCAACAACATCTGTGTCACAGCCGAAACCTGGTTGATTGGAATCCCCAGGGCAGTGCTCATGGTCTTACCGCGGATATCGGTATTATTAAAAATCTCTCCGAGCACTCCAAACTGCGATGAAAAGGGAGTCATTCGCGCGCCGATAAATTTATTGACCACCGTGGGAACGAGTTCAGGCAATATATCTGTCAGTAGCCCAATGAAAACAGGTGCATCATCACCCGGTCCAATGCCGCCACTATTCTTCACAGGTGGAGAATAATTGGTTCTGTAGGGCTTTTTGTAATAGGTATTTACATAAGCTCCGTTACGCATGTCATAAGGATTAATCGATACACCGAAATGAAATGGTCTTTCTGCAGGTAGAGGTGGATTGATACCGGAAAAATCCAGTGTATCCATAGCCCATTTCAGGGGCGCTTCATATGGTACACGTTGCATAAATGTCTCGAGTAAAAACAGGTCTTCTGTTTCCAGCATGACGCCATGAATGATGCCAAAACTGCCAAAACTCACCAATGCTGCATTAAACAGATGATCATCCCTGACCAGTTCAGCTTGAAGGTTGTTGATCAGTGAATCAGATGCAATTGGTTGAGAAGCCCGTTCGAGATAGATGTGCCTGTTTTGACCGACGATGATATGCATGCCCACGATGTAGTCCTGGACACCACCGATATCAATGGTTGATCCGTGAGCACCAGTGGACATGGCCCCAACGATCGTTTGGCCATTACTTGCACCACATGTTTTAAGCGATCTGTTCCTGCTTTTGAGACGGCCGTTGAGTTCCCAGATGGCGATACCGCACTGTGCAAAGATCAACTTGGTGACATCACCGGTGTATGATGGCAGGACAGCACCGGCACTGATAGACATCATGATGTTGAGCTGTTTCGTATCGAGCATGATCCCGTCTTTGACTGTGGCGATTTTCGTCCACGACCATGCTGCTCCTACCGTACGCAAAGGTGTATTGGATTGTACAGCTTCTTTTACAATCTTCAGAAGCCCTTGCGTTGTATCCTGGTAAGCCTGCAGCGCACCTAATCCGGGCTCATTGCCAATGATGTAGAGATCCTTAATTTTTTCCGTGAATGTCTCATGGCGGTTGATCCATTTCTTTTTACCTGTTTTGAATATTCTCATGGCTGTTTTTGCTTTTTAAAGTTCACCGGGTGGAGTACAGGGTTTGCTGCATTGCCATTGCACTTTTAGAGGGCACCAGATACCAAGGGTAGCCACTGTGATCAACGCATAGCCGAGATTGGTCTTTATGCTGACGATAGCGACACCATTGACACCGAGTGCATCACAATCCGGCGTACTGATCTGAACCGGTTTATTTAATAGTCCCCAGAAATAGGAATTGGCCACAACAGGATCAAGTGCTTCCGACCCCTCCTGTTTATATGTCGCGAGGCGATAGGAGTAGCAACCGGTGGATAAAGTATTGAGTAGTAAAACGAAAATTAGAAATCCGGCCATTCTGAAAAGCCGGCAGGTAGAGTGGTTCATAGTGAATTGATTTAGTGATGAATGAAAGGATATCAATTTTATTTCATGATGCTATTCACAAAGATCGTTGCCTCGTACAGCTCGAACCAGATGGGCCCGCAG
Source organism: Saprospiraceae bacterium (assembly GCA_031392195.1). GTDB lineage: Bacteria > Bacteroidota > Bacteroidia > Chitinophagales > Saprospiraceae > Opimibacter. The sequence goes on from JANMVA010000377.1 coordinate 2,431, forward strand.
GCAGGCAAATGAAAAAGGATTGTTTAAATAAATATTATAAAAAGTTCTTTCCGGATTCCTTCAACTTTTCTTCTTCTCAGCCTCCAATAAAAAATAAACTAAATGCAAAAGATTCTTTCAGGTATCAATACTTTATTATCCTTCCTTCAAATATAACAAATCCAATGCAGTTCGCGAATACAACTCCAAGAAAAGTGGTATTGGAATTGTTATACGCACGTCTCATGCCTCACATCTCACATCTCAC
>JANMVA010000649.1:0-2579 GCA_031392195.1 Saprospiraceae bacterium
GAAAAAGAAAGCCAGGATATTGCCGTCATCGAACTTGAAAAAACAAATGCTACAACAGCTATCATCCAAATCATAGGAGATGAAGATATTTATGGTGAACAGATCATTGTAGAGCCCGTTGGAGGAGAAGATGTTAATAAAAACAATAAAGGTGGTAGCCCTAATGTGAGTTATAACTATACGTATCCGGGTATCGTTGTCAATGTTTGGTTCTGGCCTTCCGTTCAGTTTGTATATGCTCCTCTTTACAGGCCCTGGATTTCACCCTGGCGCTGGCATCATTATCCTGTATGGTGGAGACCCTGGAGACCTTTTTCGTGGCATGTGTGGCATCCTTACCATGTCAGACATCATCGTTCATTTGGTATCGTCCATACGCATCGTGTAGTGCGCGCCCATAGAATTTATACCCCGGTGCGATCAAGCTCTGTGGTGGTTCGCACCCGGCATTCAACTGCAATAGGTCATTACAGAGTGAGCAGAACAAAAGCAAGTGTGACCGGGCCAAGGGGTCATACAACAAAGGTGAAAAAGACTACCGTAACAGGACCACGTGGAAAAGTAACCAGAACCCAGGTCAAAAGAAGAAGAGGATAAATATTAAGGAATGATCACTTCAAAGTGATTGGCGATGCAGTCAATATCGCCCAGCGATTACAATCTGCTGCTGCTCCTGATCAGATCGTTATCAGCGGAGAAGCATATGAAAAAGTAAAGGAATCATTTCAATGCAAAAAGATCGGCGAGGCTATACTGAAGAATAAAGCTGCACCATGCATGATGTATGAGGTCCTTGAATGACCATGCATTCACAAAAGTATACCAGTGCTGTAAACAATGGAAAATAATAGCTTTGCTTTATGAACGAAAAAGAACCAAATTCACGAAAAGCTGAGCGTGGACGCGAAACATTGTTCAGGGTCGCATACCAGCATCAGAGCAAGCTGATCCAGATTGCCGATTATAAGGCCAATATGAATATCTCGCTCAATACAATGATCATCTCAGCTATCATTGCCATCATCGGTTATGGTTTCGTCTCCGGAAAGTTAGTGGACCTGAATACTTACATGATGGTTCCGGTCATCGGGATCATTGTCGCATGCCTGGTATCATTGGTTTTTGCCATCCAGGCTGCACGGCCAAAACTGATCAGAGCTAAAAAAATTGGCGATCCGGATCATAAATCCAGTTTATTGTTTTTTGGAGTGATCGCCGGCCATTCGCAGGCTGATTATATCGCCCGGATGAAGGAATTAATTTCCTCTGATCAGGACATGTACGAGCACATGACGATCGACCTTCATAACCAGGGCATGATCCTGAAGCGCAAATACGATTTGCTGTTAGTTTCTTACCAGGTATTGATGTACGGGTTTATTTTCAGCGTATTGCTTTTCCTGATTTTGCTTTTGTTCTCATTTATGTAAATCGGGGAGAAGGATCAATTTGCAAATATCATCTTCTTTGTGGCGATCAATTTTCCATCGATGACTAATGAATATAGGTAAGTCCCAGTCATATTATATCCGTGATGATACAGCACTTCATTCATTCCTTCTGTGACAGGTACATCGATCGTCTTGATTTCTTTTCCGCTCAAGTCTGTGATCACAATGTTGGCACTATGAATGTTTGCGGGATCTGTGACCCAAAAACTGATCGTCGTCGATTCATCAAACGGATTCGGTTTGTTTTGAAGCAATTCAATATCCTTTGTACCAGGAATATCCTCAACACCTGTTCTGATCGCTCGTACTTCTTCAGAAAAAAGGCTTTCAATGCCCAGTGAATCAATGGAAGCTGCGGTAACAAAAAGATTGGCTACAGATGAAGGCAATTGGAATACCCCTTCTTTCGTACCTGAGAGATAATAGAGTGTATCAAAGTCGTGACCTGTTGACCGTGTTCCGATGACATACTCTCCGTACTCATGAGGATCTTCAAGTGAGATGTAGAGGAATGATCCATCCTGACCGAAAGAAGAAATCAAAGGTGTCTCAGGACCAGAAGCTGCCATCGCTGCTCCGATACCATTGATGAGGGCATTGCGGCTGAGGTAATTGAAATCAACAAAAAAACTATCGATGATATCATCACCGTCCGTATCGACACCGAGTATGTCATCGGATGTGTGTTGCCTGTCATGATAACCCGTCTCCTCTACATTCGCATCACCATGTTCATTAGCGGAAGTAAACCGCATGGATGCGAATCCATTGATGCGGAACGGGATGTGATCTCCTCCGCGCCCGGTCCTGTCTTCGGCAGCCATGATATTGATCGTCATGGGCACCTCGGTTTGATCCCTGATCATTTCATCGTATTCGAGCTTGATGAAACGGGCCAGCGACTTATGAAATGAATTAAATCCTCCGTAGGAGAACATCCTGACATGTGTGCTGTCGATGTGATTCAATCCCGGGCAACCCGGACTGGATGCAGTCTTGCCGCAGTCGCGCCGCGGGAAGGTGTCGGAAACCTGTGTGGCGTAATTGAACTGCGGATCTATCGGCACATTGGGCATCGGATAGAAATTCAGGATCTTCTGCCCATCGGGGTTGATCCGGCTCGCTGGG
>JANMVA010000029.1:0-11765 GCA_031392195.1 Saprospiraceae bacterium
ATATCCTTCTTATTAAGCTCCCATTGGCTTTCCAGGTAGGAATCCAGCATATAGATCTGAAACTGGACATTTATGATCTGCTTGACAAAATCCTTGTTTTTGTCCAGTCCGCTGACTTTCAGCAGATCGGTGATTTTTCGATAATCAAAGAGGGTGGTGATTTTAGCGACAGTTGCTTTTTCAACCGGTGGTTTACTGGTGGCCATAAGTAAGAATTGATTAAAAACAGTAATGTGAAACTTTTTGAACCTGTGACAGGCTCACATTGAAGCTTGGAGGGTGTGCCGGATTAATGACCCGACAAGAGTAAAATTAGTAAAGGATATGTTATCCAGGTGTAAAATTTGCCTTACCGAGCTTATTCTGATTTCACCACTCGTCTAACGGCAATCCTGTCTTCAACATAGAATACAGCATAATACATTCCTGCCGGATACGCGATCAATGAGAATTCACCTTTATAATTTTCGTTGTATTTCCCCAAAACGCTTCGGACCACAGGTTCACGATTCATTGAATATACGGTGTAGGCCACCATTGTTTTTTCAGAATCAAACTGGGCATTTACCTGGAATACACCTTTGCCGGGATTAGGGCTGATGCGTATAAAATGATTTTCATCCAGGTATTTAGTGCTGACGTTTGTTGAAACGGTCACGGAGTCGATTTTTTCACAACCGACACTGTCTCTCGTGGTGACAACATAGTCACCGGGTTCGAGCATGGTGAAGAAATTATCAGAAATAAAATTTCCTCCATTTAAGCTATAGACCAGGGGACCATTTCCACCGGTTGCATCTATGTGAATTTCACCCACATCTCCACCAGACGCAGGAAGTGTAGTCACGACTGTTTGTAACTGACAAGTATACACTGTAAATGCAAGCGAATCCTCACATCCGTCTTCATCGAAGATCGTCATCAGATAATCACCTGGAGGAACACCAAAAAATGTATTCTCCGGTTGAAAATTAATTCCATCAATACTGTACATGATGTCACCCACTCCATTTGTGGCAATACCTGTGACGATCGCATCGCCAGCACCTGGCATAGATTCATTTTCCACACCGATCAATAAATCAAGTAAACATTGATTGCTCAAGCAGAAAACAGTTGATACACTGTCACCGAAATTGGCCTGTGATAATTCTGCTAAAATTTCTCCCAAATTATCTATGATCTCAAAATCTCCGCGGACACCTTGTGCAGCCATACCATCTCCATAAGAATCATAAATAGAGAATGTATAACATGCATCCGGATCAAGGCAGAATTCAGAAACGAATATTGTCTGTTGTTCTGTGTATGGGCCTCCTGATGCAACCACCTGTCCATTGACATCGGTCAATTCCCAGGTAGTCTCTTGCGGGAAATTATCAGTAAGCAGGTTTAGCTGGCTCCCAAAACCATCCGGATTGGCTGTAACCGTCCATGATGCTCTATTGTTCTCGGGGATTTCATCCGTTTCTCCATTGAGTTCAAGGACTAAGACATCGATTGTATTATCGCCATCAGTGAGGCCTTCAGTTATGACATTTATTGTTCCCTCTTCTCCATACACTAATTGACCGGACCAGATAATTGGATCGGCCAGATTTCCATTAATCGTCACCTGCAATGTGATTGTATGGATGGTATCAAAGCCCAGATTTCGAAGCTGGATGATGTCATTATTATTAGTGCCGCAAACTATAGTCTGTGTTGTCGGAAATTCATAGAGAACGGCGACATCTTTAAAAGGAATGCGCTGGATCAAAAACGAAAGTGTATCGTTGTTTCGATTGCCATCCTCTTCGAGGATCGTAGCAAATCGGATCTGATAATCACCAGGTGAAGGAAATGAAACTGGTTGTTGAAACGTATGACAATACTGGCTGTCAATTGCCAGGCTATCAACAGTGGCAGGTTCGAAAATCCAACTACCATCTTCGAATTGATAGGCAACTGAAAAGTCGTGTACAGTATTTAATCCGCGATTCAATACGCAAACAGACACCGGTTCATTATTTCCAAGCTGGGCTCCGGTCTTTGGAGAAATAAGTGTAATGGGAAAAATATCAAATGTGTCGCGTCGGGCGATAAATGAAACTATGCGAGTAGACCAATCCCCATTTTCAAGAACATATTCTCCTGCAAACCAGAATGCATGTTCGTCAGCGGGATCTACGGTCATCGATGCATAATCCCCGAACCTGTCAAAATTAATACTTCCTCCCCCTGTTCCAAACTCATATTCTTCAAAGGTCATGGTGCCTATCGGATCACTCGCATAGCGGCCTGTAAATCTCAATGACGGATGTTTATCATAACCAGAGACCGAATATGCAATTCCAATATTACCGCTTGCATCGATTGCGATCGAACCCATAAAGCGATGGAGGCCATCATTTTCTCCTATTGTTCCTTCCTGATAGAGATGCCAATCCTGTAGTGTTGTTTTTCTGAATTCCATCCAGCGAATACCAGCATGCGCATCTCCGGTGATATCGACCATAAAACAAAACACGAATGATTCATGAGTTCCAAAATTCCTGTATTGGGCTTTGTTCATGATCACCCACGGAATCCCGTCGATGCCTTGCTGATTTGGCTGTGGGATGCATGAAAACCCGCCGGTACTTGTCAGTGCACAAGCCTCCGTATCAAATGGTGCAGTGGGTATTTCGATCAATTCCAGATTTGAATTGGCCGAATTCTCCCAATCGATCCTGATCTTATGAAGTACGATGTGATCCTGGAATGTTGTACCCCAGTCGTCATCATGAAGCTTGACCATTAGACCCGGACTACCAACAGGTGGTGGTGTCGATCCATCCCAATCAACGGGTTGGCCTATTTCGAAGAAAATACCAAAATTTTTAGGAGCAGTAAGGCGCTGCATTCTGACATCTGTTGCCCCTGCGAGCAGATCGGCTCTATTGAAAGCATAAACAGGATAATCGAATCCGTTCTCATTCGTCGTGAGATAATATGCATCATGCCAAATCCCATACTTAGGATAATCCGGAAGACTTGGTGACTGAAAAGCGTATGCATCCCAAGCTCCTCTTGGATCTCCTGTCAGCGAAACAGCTATCAACATCCGGTTATTAAAATTGATTTCGGTCAGGATCCAACGGTCGACAGCCTGATCGTACAAAAGAATTGGATCACCTGCAGATGATTGAGCTACCTGGCTCCAAATGGCATTGGTGGAAATCGGATTGCTTAAAGGATTGCCCATGCGATCATAGACCTGAAACCTTGATGCATTGACAATCTCGACATAAAAATCTTTTCCCATTTCTCCATTTACATCAGGAGGGCTCACAAATGAATTTGATTCATTGAGACCATCAAAACTGATGGTCGGGAGTATTTCATTTAAAACCCCGCGTGAAGCAGAAGGATTAAATAAAGGATCGGCGCCCACAGGCAATGCATGATCTGCTCTTTTTTCAAGATGACGGCGCCCGCCAAAATTGGGGATCACCTTTGGCTTATTCAATTTAAGAGTTTTCAGTTTCACCTGGTCAGTGGGCTCCATGACCATATACTGATGTAATGGTTTTGTACGCCCGAGCTTAACAGCATGTGTTTCTTCTGCATTAAAATAATGCTGCCCCATCGCAGGTCCTGTCATGAGGAAACATATGATGACGGTGTATACAGACAGGCCATGAATGGAGTACAGGGAAGATTTCATGGATCAAATCTATGTAAAAAGATGAAGGAAATCTAGCAGGAAAGGGGCAGCCGGGACTTTTAATCAGCTTGTGAATAATACGCGTCATTGTCATTCATCAATGATTTCAAATTTGGATATGTGCATGATGTCATTCAACTTATTTTTACGATGACCACAAAAGCATCTTACAGGATATAAATGAATCAGTCTTAATTGAAAATATTTATATAAAATCAACTGAATTGAAAAATTACTATTTCATGAATCATACATGATTAAATCTGAATTTGGAATAAAAGAGATAAAAACATAAAGGATGATTAACTTTACTGCTGATTTAAAGCAGTAGAGGGGATAATTAATCTATTTATCTGAGCTGTTTTAGGCAATTATTTTTTCACATAAATTACGTATCATGACAAATGATCCCGAATTAAAGGCAATGTCAGAAGTCTATGACGCACTGCAAGGCCTTGATGCGAGTACACAGAAAAGAGTTGTTGAATGGGTACTCACAAAATTATCTACGCGTTCTTCTACCGCTTCATCCGGCGGTGCGAAGAGAGGACCTAAAGCAGGTGCAAAGCGCGGACCAAAACCTGGTGCAAAGCGTGGTCGCAAGCCGGGCAAAAAGCGTGGCCGCAAACCAGGTGCTGCATCAGCAGCATCAGCCACTTCTACGAAAGGAGCTAAGCGTGGACCAAAACCCGGAGCGAAACGAGGACGCAAAGCAGGCAAAAAGGCTGTAGTTAAGAAAGCCGGAAAACGCGGCAGACCAGCAGGTTCCGCCAATAAAACTGCCGGTGCAAAAACAGCATCCAAAGCTTCAGGACGCAGAGGAAGACCTCGCAAGAATGCTGCATCAGCAGCATCTTCTTCAATGGGTTAATTAAGCGAAAATCCATAAAAATGAAAAAGCCCGATGTGATCCACACCGGGCTTTTCATTTTGTAATATTATTGGTCAACTTATTTAATGACGACCAATTTTGTTGGAAGTAACCTGTTTTCTTTTTGCAATACGACGATGTAAATACCATCAGCTAATTCAAGATTAGTCAAATCCCATATCCCATCCTGTGATTGGATGTCATGTGATCCGATCACCCTTCCATCAAGTGTTAATAAGGATAATGATGATTCTGACGGAATCAGATCCTGCCATTTTACACTTACTTTTCCATTCGATGGATTTGGTGTTACAGATATGAAAAGGGAAGCCTCCGCTTCAGATGTACCCGTTGAATTATTGACTTTCACTGGAATATCAGAAGCGAGAAGACAACCATGAGCATCAATGATGTAATACGTGTATTCTCCCGGAATAAGACCGGTGATCACTTCTCCTGTTGCCCCGGTATTCCAGGTTACGGAATAAGGAGCTGTACCACCTGCAATCTGAAGTGAAATGCTGCCATTATTTGATTCTTCATTAGAAGCATCATGCACTTCAGTGGAGGTTACGGCCAATACCGCGGGCTCAGCAATTCCTACACTCAATTCCTTTACACAGGCATTCGCATCTGTGACTACAAGTGTATATGTGCCTGCACCTACACCAGTGAGTATAGGTTCTATAATCCCTGTTCCAACCCACTGGTAAGTATAAGGAGCAACCCCACCATTAATCGTTAGTGCTGCTGATCCGTTCAGATCACCATGACAAAGGGCATCGGTGATGAGGATTGATTCAGCGGCAATTGCAGGCGGTTCATTGATTGTATACGGACCAACTAATAAAGTGCAATTGTTGGCATCAGTCACTACGACTTCATATACGCCTCCACCAAGCTGGTTGATGAAGCCTTCACTTTGCGGAGGACCACCATTCCATGAATAGAGGTAAGGTGCTACACCGCCATTCATTTCCACACTAATACTGCCGTTTGTCTGACCGTTGCAAAGATTATCAGTCACGATGGATGAACCCACCTGGATAGCATCGGGCTGTAAGACATCGTAATCTCCAACAATTGAATTACCCTGATCATCTGAAATGATGACAACATATTGACCTGAAACTAATCCACTGATATCGGATGTATTGAAAGAAGATCCTCCCGGTCCGGTCCAGGAATAAGAATATATTCCGGAACCACCGTTCACCACCAAGGAAATAGCACCTGAGGAATCACCATTGCAAGCAACATGAGTAATTTCTTCGAGAACGCTCAATAAACTGCCCTCGAAAGTAACCGATACAGGCGAACAGGTTGTACTTACACCACAACCATTCTGAACTGAAAGGCAAACTTCATACGTGCCTTCTGCAGCATAAGTATGTACCGGTGAATTTTCATTCGAAGAATTTCCATCTCCAAAAGTCCATGACCAACCATTGAGGTTACTACCGGTGGATTGATCGGATGTTATGATTGTTAAACTTGAACTTTGATATGAATAAGCTGCTTGTGCAGGGTCGAGATTATTAAGCACGACAACAGTGTCAACATTTGAACAACCAGTTCCGGAATGAACTACACTGATCAGGTAAGTGCCAGGTTCATCTACAACAGGCGTGTAGGTATTACCACCGGATACTATATTTCCATTTTGTGTTGTCCATGTGATAGAGTTCAATGGATCACCGCTACCCTGGATCACCGGTTCATTGTTTTCACAATTGATCGGGAAATCTGCGCCGGCTTCTACATCCGGTAAAATCACTTCTGCAACGACAGCGATGTCTGTTTCAAATTCGCATCCCGTAACAAAATCAGTCACGAGAAGAAAATAAGTACCTTCTTCATCGATGTTGATCGTTTGAGTATTCTGACCTGATACGATATGACCTCCGTTAGTGGACCATGAATATTCATAATCACCTGTTCCACTCCATGCGATCGCCGTCAGGGAAGTTGTATTATCAAGACATGTCAAATCATCACCTTGCTGGATCTCAGCTTCAGGTGCAGGGAAATCTTCAATTTCATAATCACTTTCCCATTCACAACCATTGGCATCTTCCACGTAAACTGTAACCGTTCCATCACTTAATTCCGTTACCTGGTTGCCTACTATTTCTCCATCTGAAGAGCTGATGTCATATCCGCCTACTCCACCGGAGATGGCCAGTGTCACTGTTCCGTTTTGCATGTCGCAGTTTTCAGTAGAGACCTCACCGTCTACTTCTAATACATCCGGCTCATCCACTGCAAAAGATTGTTCGAATTCACAACCATTATCATCTGTGACGGTCAGTGTGTATGTGCCGGCTTCAAGACCGGAGATGTTTTGTGTGTTATCCCCGTTGCTCCAGCTGTACTCATAGCCGGGTGTACCTCCTTCAATGTCTACATCAACGCTGCCATTCGAATTGCCATTACACAGAGGCTCCTCAATAGCGCTATCTGTCAATGAGATAGGTTCTTCTGCGCCATCAATAACCAGATCTTCGATGATGATGAATTTATCCAGATCATCTGTGATGGTGACACTATATGTTCCTGCACCTACATTGCTCAGATCGGGGGTATTATCACCATTGCTCCAGTCATAAGATAATGGTGCATTGCCACCACTATAATCGATATCGATATGCCCATCTCCGTAACAGTCTGCATCTGTGACAGCATTGACATCACCAGCCAACTGGCAGCTTGTAATGAAATCACTCCAAGTCTGTGCGCTGACTTGCCCGAGTTCCCAAACCGTGTAATCAGAGCATACGGCATACAGTGTTGGGTAATAACCTACCCCATAATCGTTATCTGTATTTTCACCTGCCTGGAGGTCGATGATGGGGAAAGGAATGGCTTCCACCCAGTTTCCCTGTGATTCATTCGTCAAACCTAGCAGGTCATCCATGTCGGTAGTCTGATCAGCTTCGATATATAATACCATAGCTGTATTGTCACCATCTGGTCCATGTTCTTCCCAAAAGGTTTCCAGGGCGCCGGAGAGCATATAATTCCAGCAAGGGCCACACCAGGTGGCTGAAAATTCAACAACAACCATTTTGCCTTGATCGAGATAGGAATAGAGGTTGTGCGTGTTCCCGTCAATATCCGTAAGTGTGAAGTCCGGTGCGAGGGATCCGGGTTCGAGCTGGCTGTAGAGCTTAGTGCTCGTACCCAACAGGCATAGTAAGAGAAGGGTGAGTAAGTGTTTCATTTCAAGGAGTTGAGTTTAGGTTCCTAAATGTATAAAATATTATAAACAGGATATAATTTGTTAATATTTAAAACCTTTGAGATTCATATTAGTAGGATGAAAATCATTTCTGATTTCAAATTGAGGTTTTGAGGTATATTGGTTTAAAGTATTACATCAGCCATGAGCTTACCTGATCAATATTCCTCCGAACCTGAAATGCCCGTTGAAGCGAAAGAAGCTTACCAGGAACTTGATTTCTCCGGTGTTGAACATTCTCTATTATGCTGTCCCAAATGCAATCACTTCATCAGTGGCAAGGATATCAACATTGAAAAAACAGTTGCCAAATGTGAGCAATGTCAGCACGTCTTCGCCTATGAGCATGATAGTTCAACTAAAAGATTAAAGCCAACTGCTCTCATCCCTGATGGTGTTGAGACACTGAAGCTCAAGTCCGAATTAGATATCAGACTTAAATGGTCAGATACGACATCAAAAGGAGGCAGGGGTTTTATTTTGCTTTTTACCGTCTTTTGGAATCTCATCGTGTTGCCTTTTGCAGTTGGAGCTATCGTCAGTGGTGCCTGGGGAATCCTCTTATTTCTTTCAGCCCATCTTGCAGTAGGACTTGGGTTGCTGTGGCACCTCGCCACGGTTTTTTTCAACCAGACTTCCATTTCCGTCACCAAACACAGAATCAGGATCAGGACATTACCGCTCAGAAGCTTTTTGTGGAAAAGCAAGGAAATCGATACGGACAAGATCAAACAATTGTATGTGACACGTTATGTGCAGAGTACCTCGAATGGTAATCCTAACCATGCGTATGCTTTGTATGCTATCATGAATAATGGAGACAAGGTTTCGTTGATCCGTGGGATGAACAGGGAAACGCAGGTGTATGTGGAGCAGGAAATCGAAGGATACCTGGGAATCAAAAACAAGAAGGTTCCTGAAGAACCCACTTAGGACAGGATGGATATCTGGATTCAGAATTTCAGTTAGGGGCATAAAAAAAGCTGGGTCATTCACTTCAGAACTACCCAGCTTTACAAATTATAATCCCATGAACATATCCTTGTTGAAATTTTAGATTTTCGGCGGGTTATTCTTTTAAATTGAGGACAGAAAGTTGCCGGTCTGGCAACCTTCTATCCATCAGAATTATAATCCCATGAACATATCTAAAATTGAATCCGGTACTTCTACTGGATTTGAACTTTCTCTTTCAATTGATGATACAATAATCCGCATATTGAAATTGGTGAGCAAGTACAAAAAAGAACATTTGTTACAGGGCTATATAACACATTAAGTTATTTTGTAATTTATAATGTCTAAGTAATAAGTATTTTAATATTATAAGTACCGGATATGGCATTTAAATTGTGAAAATAAAAATTCAGAATGGCTAAAAAATCCGGTCTAAAAAGTGTGGGAAATGTTACAAAACAACCATCTGAAGGGCTCAGAAAGGGCTTTGGAAAGCTTCATTCACCAGGGTAGAGCTGTCCGTGAGGGTCAGAATAAATGCAATCAGGTCTGATTTTTGGCTCTCAGTCAGGTGAAGCGGATAAAGCAGTGCATTTTTATTGGGAGAAGATTTCCCCCCGCTGTTATAATGATCCACAACTTCCTCCAGCGTTTCAAATCGACCATCATGCATATAGGGAGCCGTAAATGCTACATTTCGAAGGGTTGGAGCTTTAAACTTTCCATTATCACTTGGTTTGCCGGTGAACAGTCCAAGGCCTTTATCAACAAATCCCAGAAAATCCGGTGATTCCTGTAACCCGTTGTTGAAAAAGTCACTGGTGGCAAAAAGAGGCGCATTATGGCAATGTGCGCATTCAGCATCAGGTACTGAAGGTTCGAAATCAAAGAACATCAGGTACCCATTGTATTCATTCTCATCCAGGAAAATTTCACCACGGGCAAACCTGTCATACTTAGTATTTCCACCGGAAATCAGACTCCTTTCGAACTGAGCAATTGCCTTTGCTGCCAATTCCCTTGTGATCATTGTAGCGGTCTCTATTCCAAAGGCTTTTCTGAAATCCGCGGGATAGGTCGGATGATCCTTAAGTTTCTCTTCTACCCTTTCCCAGCTCTCTCCCATTTCCTTAGGATCTTCTACAGGTATCAGGGCTTGTTCTTCTAACGTTTGTACCCGGCCGTCCCAGAAAAGACCACTATGGTGAAATCCAATATTAATGAGTGACATGCTGCTGCGACTGGTGACGCCTGCTACGCCTGGACTGATGGCAAGCTGATCTGTGAAAGAACCAAACTGTTGATGGCAGGAGGAACATGAAATCGTGCTGTCAATCGACAGGATAGGATCATAGAACAGCTTTCGGCCCAACCAGATACCATCAATTGTCATGTGGTTATCATGAGGTTGCTCCAATGCCGGAAATCTTTCCGGAATAAGAGGCGAATAAGGAACAGGCTGGTATGCAATATGTGTCAAGTCCACACCCGGCTCGATATCAATGGTATCGTGGCACCTGGACAAACCAATTACCAGAGCGATAAGGATCGAGTAGTATGAAATGGTTTTAAATGCCCTGCGCATGGTATACAAAGATAATCTATGGATACAGGATGATCGATTGCTGAAAGTTATTGACGATCCTGGCAATCTGAATACTGTCTTCCGGATTATGATTTTGTGGATTTGACCGGATGTTGATTCCTTCCAACAGATTTTTATAATCAATTGCGATATTGAGATCCTGGTTCTTTCCACCTTCGACCTCTATATCCAGCAATCCTTCCAGCACCCTGTAGAGATCATCAGATCCTGTGTGATAAGAAAAACCTGTGTCAAAATTTCCATTGCCCAACGTATCCAGTCGCCCTTCGATTTTCATGAATATATAACTGTCCCATGCCTCCCAGTAATAGCCTGTTTTACTCAGCGGATGCGATGATGCAAATTGTGAGGGATCTTTCGAATTCAAATCCGGTGGAACTCCTACTCCAAGGCGGACACCCAGGTAAGTCTCTTCAGGGATTTCATCATACTTGATCGAAAACCCATCCTCGGCATCTTCAAGATCATCAAAGCTCAAATCGACATAATCAATATCAATCAAGTCATGTTGACCTGAAGTGGTTAACAATTTGGTATCAGAAATTAAAAAGCTGAGATGCGTAAATTGAATCTGTTCAGTCCCTGTTCCCGGCCGGGTCGAAAACATCTGGAGTGGTTCACCATCATACAATGGCTTAAAGTGAAGTGTAAAAGACCCTTCTTTATCATCTTTACAGGATGAAAAAGAGATGAACATTGCAATAGCAAAAAGCGTAAATGGAATCTTCATAAAAGGCTTATTGGTATACAGATGTAAAAACGAAACAGGATGACTGGTTATTTCGTTCCTTTTGGTTATCAATCAGTTGGGAATATACTTTCATTAACATTGGCCAGAATGGAAGCTGTAAAAGAAGCGAGATTATCTACATCGGCGTCCTTAAACCATTGAGCATAATTGACTGTCAGTTTTAATGCAGGATCTCTTCCGGGAACAAATTCCTGGATGTAAGCCAATTCCTGACTAAACCGGTCAAACATATAAACGGTATCCAACGAAGTGGAATTGAGATCCCGTTGGACAACTAGTCGCAATGAAGCAAGGGAGGATGAAGCCGGATCCCATAAAGGGCTTGAACGTGACACAGCAAAGGGTGTCGTTGAAAGTGTTTCGTCCACACATTCCAATTCAGGAAGAAGTCCAAAAGTAAATCTGACCGAGTTTATCGCGGGAGCCTGTCGGATCATTCCGAGATTGTAGACAAATTGCTGCGGATCGATGATCAGGATATCCGGGGTATAGTATACTATTTCCTGGGGACATATCAATGTAGCGCTATCCACTGTATATACTTTTTGTTGATCATCTTCCCATGACCAAGATGTCAGGAAATAATTCAGGTCTGCAATCTTGTATGGCTCTCCGTTTATGTCAGCCAGTGTATCCGCAGGATTAAAATTA
>JANMVA010000501.1:0-2710 GCA_031392195.1 Saprospiraceae bacterium
AACCCCCCCCCCCACACCCAAACCCCCCCCCCCCCCGGGCCCCCCCCCAAAACATTGATCGTTGAATATTTGGTTTGCAGTGCCGGGGCAATGTCGATCACCTGCCGTAAATGTAGCATAATTAAAAATGTTCATTAAAGGAGCCTCTGCCGACAAAAAATAAATTAAACGTGGAGACTTTCCTGCTTCGTGGCCTCTCCGCCTTTGGGTCCATAGAAAATAACCCATGTAGAAAAATCATCGCTGAAATCAATAAAACGATGTTCGATTCCAGCAGGGACAAAGAGGAAATCTCCCGGATGGAAATGTATGGTGTTTCCATTTGAGATGAACTCACCATTTCCTGAAATGACAATATAAACTTCGTCTCTGTCGTGCGGTTGCTGTAAGTCTATGGATACAGGTTTATAAATCTCAATATGGAGAGTACCATGATTGAATAATTCAAGAAATAGTTTTCCGGAATCCTGAAGTTGTGTTAGTGCATATTCGACAGTGAGGTGCATGGATGTCAATTGAGTTCGCATCCGAAATTAAACACTATTCATAAGAAAACCGGGGATCGGACAAAATCCAATCCCCGGTCAGGATTATAATTATGCAGATTGGTGATCTCAGCAGTTAGTGTCTATTGCTTGACAAATCGCTTGATGATCTGGTTGCCAGAGATCATGTTAAGCCTGGTCAGATAAATACCTTCAGGCAAATCAGAAACCTCAAGCGAAGTGGTATGTTCTTTTTCGATCCGGATAAGATCGCCGGCGATAGTGTAAACTTCGATGTTGTTGATGCTTTCTTTTGATTCAATGTGGAGGGTGCTACTTGCGGGATTAGGGAAGAACTTGATGCTTGAATCATCGGACACATCATCAGAAGAGGTTGTTTGAGCAGTATAGATCGTGATCTTGTCGACTCCATCGCCACCACTGTTATTGATCAGGTATATTTTAGTACCGTCGGGTGAGTATGCAATATCTCTCAGTCTGCCATTCACATCCTGGTCATCTCCAAAGAATGATCTTGGATTTGGATTTTCCTGTGTTGATGGCATGAGGCCTCTGCCATCTGCTGTCAATCTAAACACATGGACGGATGGATCAGTGACAGTTCCGTTCTTAAGAGATACGACCAGCAAACTATTTTTCCATTCAGGAATACCATCGCTATTGTAATAAATGCCATCGGATGGCGCTGGTGTGCACCATTCGAGATATTCATCGGTTTCAGGTTGTGGCACTGCGCAGAATGAATAGAATGCTTCCACCAGCTCATCACCTTCGATAAGAGTATCAGGCTCATAATTCGCAATGAATTCTGCTTCGCCGGGATAATTATTATCCTGGTGATAACCTCTGACCCATTTCCATCCGTAATTCTTACCAGCTTCGAGGAGATTGATTTCATCATCCGTTCGATCACCATGTTCTACATCAAAAAGCAGATCATGTTGCGGGATGTACATCAACCCTTGCGGATTTCTGTGACCTCTTGTGTAGAATGAATTTCCGGGAATTGGATTATCAGTCGGGATTGTTCCATCGATATTATAGCGGTGAATCTTTCCATTATCTGTGTTTGGATCTTGCGTAAAGTTGTTCGGGTTGTCAGCCTGATTTGCATAACAATCCGGATCGTTTCTTTCAGAAATACCGTGATCGCCGATGGTGAGGAATATGTAAGGTTTTCCTTCACGCATTACCACCATGACACGGCCGCCCAAATGATCATATCCGTTGGAGATACCTGTTACGAGATCCGTTTTATTAATGACATTTTCTTTTTCCCAATCCCAGGTAAGTCTTGCCACTTTCCATAATGTTTCCGGAGCAGAAACGGTTCCTGAATTATAGGAATAAAAAAAGTAGATGTAGGCACTGGCAGGTGTCATGAAATTTGGATGCAGATCAAGGCCGAGTGTACCATTTCCTATATTGGGCATAAAGCAAAGAGGATTCCGCTCTGTAGAGTCGCCTGCGAAAAAATCCGGAGCAGTATATACAATTGTTTTTGCACCTGTCGCCGGATCTACACGTGATACAACTCCACCCTTTTCAGTGATCCACAGGTAACCATCGGGACCATAGGTCATTTCCCATGGGGTATCAAGCTCTGTTGGCAATTGTGTGCGAACAAAAGTCTGTGTGGTAACGGTAGTGATAAAGGAGAAAAGAAATAAATAAGTAATGATGTGTTTCATACGAAATGGTTTTGATGAATGAGCCTAGTGAATATTTTAATAAAGGGGCAGAACATTAAATGGGAGGAGAGCTTACCGAATTAAAGCAACCATTTCTTGATGCGGCAAAGATGGGGTGACAAGAAGGTTGGATACGTTACACAATTGAGGGAATGCGTAACATAATTTACAATGCGGAGGCAAGATGCTGCGTCGCTACAAAAACTGGAAATGGTGACACCAGGAGATCCTGGAAAAACGGACAGTCTACAACCTGTCCGTACGTTCTATTTTGGGTACTGCCGTGATGATTTATGGAATATTATACCGCACCTCGATCTTCGATACCACATTATCTTTCACAGAAAACTCGATTGTAGATTCATCGACATCATAGCGATAAAGATTTGGATCGCCCGTGAGTTCATTGGATGCTTTGGGATAAAGTGTTTTGAGATCGGCGACACTGTCACCGACTTCTATACCCCTGGCAGTTGTCCAACCGGGACCTGTCATTCGAATGACGTTGAGCCA
>JANMVA010000505.1:0-5963 GCA_031392195.1 Saprospiraceae bacterium
CTTATGTTAACTTATGCTGATGTTGCCAGTGTCCACCTAAATTATGATTCTACAGCCCGGGCCATCATCCATGATCATCTTGAGAGTCTTTCCGGTGCCGGACCTTCTGGTGAGATATTGGTAGTATCTGACGGAAGCCAGGAGGCGTGGTTTTTGAAAGACGACAAATGGCAATACCTGGAGGAGTATAATGATATCAAGGTCCAAGTTCCACCGATGACTGAAGATCGTAAGGAAAGGAAGGAGGATAAAGACATCTTTGGGCGCTCGAAAAAAGAGTAGCTAATTCAGCTTTGTCGTCGTCCCAATGATTGCCTTATATGACCTGTTGACATCTGTAAAAATTTCATCAGGCAGGGTTTCATAGATAATCACCTCTCCCAATTCTACTTTTCCACGTCCTCGTGATAATCTGACAGCCCCATATTCGCTGTATTCACTCCATTCGTTTGACATGGTAGGTTTAGGATCATCGGCATTTTCATAATAATCCCATTTGACGACGTCATAGGTTTCAGTATCAATGTAGGCTACGTACCTGGTACCTGGCGCAATCCCAGCTTTTTCAAAAGTAAGTTCTATGCAGGTGGCGTCGATCGAATCGGTATTGCATTTTCCGAGATATTTTAGTTTGACACCAGGATCCAGTAGTTTGAAAGGAAAGATGAGCCAGTAGGTATCATTGATCCACATCTTGTAAGCGAGTTCATTAAACTTTGACAGGCTGTCAGGGTTTGTAACCATTTCATCATTGAAATTCATATACGTTTCTTTCCCGTCAAGTGTACCTGCGGCAACAAGTCTGCGGTGATCGGACTCGACCCGGTAGCGGTTATTGATCTTGTCCCAAAACCAGTAACGACGTCCGAAATAGTCAAAGCTTATATACGGGATTTTGTCCCAGTTTTTCTTGCCGCCGCTTGCTTCAATCACTTTTTTAGCCAGTTCGATAGCTTTCTTATCGCCCGTTGCTTTTTTAAGACCTGGATCGGTTAAACTGTCTGTAGTTGTTTGATCCTCCGCACAACCGATTAACAGCAGAATGAATAAAAGAAAGGTCAATATGCTTTTCACTTTGAATTTCATTTTCTTTAATGAATAGTAACTATCTATCCGGAGGGTGCAAATATCAAAAAGGTTTGGTAATTGCCCAAATCGCTAGAGATGCTAACCAAGGATGCAATGTTATCCCATCGTTCTTACCTGTTGATCACAATGCGCTTTGTAGATAAAATCTGGTTTTCACCATTTTTTAAAAGAAGCGTATACATACCCGGAATCAATTGATGGATATCAATCTGTCCGTCCACTATAGACAACTCATCCGACATTCCGGTCATTGTTACTATGGAGACTTTTTTAACTGTTGTTGAAGGCAGGATTGTAATGAAATCGGTCGCCGGATTAGGAAAAACAATAAATGGATCATCTGAAAACGGATTTGTGCCGGTTACAATTTCCTGGATTGTATTGTTTTTGCTTAAAAGCCAAAGATCAGGGTCGAAACCAATAGAATCTACTGTAGCACCTCCAATGAAAAAACTAAATCTTTGTTCATCATAGGTATGCTCAACCCGGAAGATATTATCGATACCATCCAGGACAACGAGGATGGGAATGGGCATTTCGAAAAATGATACTGATGAATGTGATTGATTCTGTCCAACCCAGACAATCAATGAATCCTGCTGATGGGACCAACGGATATCATAAGTAGGATAACCTTGTCCATAAAACCAATCTTGCAGGAACTCATCAAAATCACGCCCTGAAGCACTTTCCAGGTAGCCTTTCAATTCTTCAGTCCGTCCAAAATCATAGGCTGTGCCTGGTATATCGAGATAATTGCGGCAAGCCTGGTAGAATGATGAATCACCCATGACCCACCGCGCCATATGTAGCAGGTATGCACCTTTATTATACGAAAGCCTTCCATTGAAAATCCTCCCCACACTAGTTGTATCATCGACATAAACAGAACCTCCTGCCTGGCTTACAACTGAATTTAGAGTTGAAATTTTCCATTGAGGCCAGTATTGGCTCGGGCTGAATCTTTCGTAAGTAAGGCCTGTCAGATAGGTAGCAAATCCTTCATTGAGCCAAATGTCAACCCACGATCCACATGTAACCTTATTGCCAAACCATTGATGTGCCATTTCATGGGCCTGGAGACCGTAACTAAACCCCCCCATAAAGCTCATCGTCTGATGTTCTTCACCACCTCCCCATCCAAATTGTGCATGACCATATTTTTCAGCGGCAAAGGGATAGATGCCAAATAGCTCATTGTAAAACCCCATGATATCAACAGAGCTCTGGGTTGCAGTCTTTGATTGCTGAAGCGTCTCGGGATAAACGTAATTGAGAATCTCAATCGAATCCCCATTGTCCAGATGTACATAATCGCTGTATGCACTATAATTAGTCACCGCTAATGCAACGAGATAGGCAACAATCGGATACCTGTGCCGCCAATGATGAACCAGCTGTCCTCCGGAATTAGTAATGCTCATCAGCTTTCCATTACTGGCTGCAAGCTGTCCTGTCGGAGTGGTGATAAAAATATCACAGGAATCAATTTTATCAATTAGATCCTGTTTGTTCGGCCACCAGTCTCTTGCACCATATGGTTCAGAAAGAGTCCAGATGATTGGTGCGCCGGCGTGTGTGCCCTGTTCGAATGAACCGAAACCATTGGAAGGCGGCACGCCTTCATAATCCACCGTCACCGTATCAAATTGGTTCTCACCTAATGTTTTTCCGAGTTCGATCGTCAGAAGCTGATCAGGTGTGTGGGTATACTGTAGTTGTGAGCCATTTCTGGTGACACTGATCACCTGAAGAGAATTGGACATATCCAGTACAAGTGATGTCAGATCTGCGATGCGGCTTTTGAAATAATATGTGACATCACCACTGATGAATTTGGCTGAAGGATTGATCTCCCAGTTCATCACCTGGTAGTGCATATCTGTCTGGTATGCGAATTCATTTTGCTGATTGCGGTAGGAAATACGTTTTTCAGTACTTTCCTGCTCTTTGCAGATAATGTCTTCAAGATCCCATGACACCGTGTGGTCACCCTGAGAGAAAAGAAAGCAGTTGAGGAGTAGGAGTATGGCAGTGAAAAGATTCTTCATGTGGGTAAAAATAGATGAAATGAACTTTGACTTAATGAGTTTAATGGTCTTCCGTCATCAATGTTGCAATGATATACGCTTAGGAAGCAGATGTTGTTTTCAAAACGATGAAAGCACTATAATTTAAGATGAGTGCAATTAAATTAAAAAGCCCGATCCGGGTAGGATCAGGCTTTTCACGATATACTCTATTCGAATGACTGATTCGCTTATTCTTCTTCAGTTCCATCGAACGTATCGGTTACCACATTGACAAATGTGCGATCACGTTTTTTGGTCTGAAATTGGATGGTGCCGTCTTTCAGGGCATACAGGGTAAAATCTTTTCCGATACCGACATTGCGGCCCGGATGGAATTTAGTACCGCGCTGGCGGATGATGATATTACCGGCTGTAGCTGTTTGTCCTCCGAAGAGCTTTACTCCCAGGCGTTTACTTTTACTGTCCCGTCCATTATCGCTACTACCTACACCTTTCTTATGTGCCATGTTATCAGGGCTTTATTCTGTTATACTTATGATTAAATAGTAATGCTGTCAATGCGGATCTTGGTATAATTCTGGCGATGACCTTTCTTTACCTTATAGCCTTTGCGCCTTTTTTTCTTGAAAATGATCACCTTGTCACCTTTGACGTGGCTGATAACACTAGCCGCAACTGAGGCATTATCCAATGAAGGTGTGCCTACAGTGATAGCACCCTCATCCTCAGTAAGTAGGACTTTGCTGAATGTCAGGTTTTCTCCAATTTCGGAATCCTGCAGATCGACATAGATCTCCTGACCTTTTTTTACTTTGTATTGTCTGTTATTGACGTCCAGAATCGCGTACATGATCTCGGTACTCTTAGGTTAAATTAAATGGCCGGCAAAGGTAGATATATATCAGACAATTACCAAATGTTTCCGGGATTTCTGGTTTTAATCCTTTTTCCGGGTTAAGGGATGTCCTTTGTCCCAATTATGGCTGCCTTTTACACTAATTCCCGCAGGTAAAACTCTTTTTTGATCTTTTTCCCATCCCTGACCAATACGAGGCTGATCTTCTTTCCAATTTTTTTCTGAAAGATCGAATTGATGCTGCTGAGCTCATAGAAATGAGCCGGGAACCCCTGGATACGGTGCAGAACATCATTAGGCATGATATCGGCCTCAGCCGCAGGCGAGCCGGGAATGACGTCTTTTATTGTAAACTGGTTAAAATCAAGACCATAGGCGAATACCACCAAACCACTTCTGTCCATCGTAAAAGGTTTTTGCTTAGTCCGATAAGGCTTTACCATCATCTGGCTGTGGATATAGTCAAAAAATACATTGAATCTGCTCAACAGCTGGTTACCTAAAATGCCATTCCGGAATCTTTCCCTATCTACCAGCCATTCCTCTTTAATATCCTGGAAACTGGTCAATACTCCTGAAAACTCAATATTACCAACCGACAACTTATTGATCCTGCCAATATAGCCTTCGAGATACCCACCAAGGCCCATGCCCAATTTTCCCCTGATATAGTGTTCTGGAAGCTTTAAGGAGGGATGTGAATTATTATGCAGGAGCAATGGTACGCCTGCCCCCGTATCGACCAATAAATCAACCTGAACAACTGTACCATCCTGGAGACTGGCTTCAGCATCGACATAGGGCTTATTGGTCTTGATCCTGACAGGCAAACTGATAAATCCTTCCGGTTTTTGAAAATAATCCGGATCATGTAATGTCATCCGCTGACTTCTGTAATCAATCTGCACAATGAGATTTTTGAAAAAGCCTCCTCCAATTAACCCATCAATAGGTGTTCCGATCAATTCCTCCAGATTGAAATAATCCTCTTCAAGGATCAGCAGATCATAGGGTCGTGGCGCCAACTCACCGATTTCTACTAATGCATTGCGGGTGATGAGTGCATAAATTTTCCGGCTGAGATCAGATCCCAGGATTGGGATCCGTTTGTCATATTCGACCCCCAGTGCATCGGTGTACTCTCTTTTAAATATAATGAGGTGCTCAGCACCTGTGTCAAAGATGAGGTGGACAGGAACGATCCCATACAATCGTACTTCGAGGAGGATGAAATTATTGACAAAACGAAACGGGATGCTCACTTTCCGTTGTCCCTGAAGTATATCTTTTGGATGAATTGACGGTGATTGCGGTTGGACCTGGGCTGATCCTGTTGATGGCAGAAACAACAACACTAGGAAAAAGAGAACCGGTGTGAATATCTTTTTTCTCATGCTGAAATATTAAAAGGTCTGCTGCTACTGGCCGTGGAATGGATTCACTTGAATCATCCACGTCGATATTGATCTAAAGATACCCACTCACTCAAACATATCCAGCTCGATTTAGAACTGATTCGTCCAGCGAATTGAGACTTTCGTCTTTATACCTAATCTTAGAATCGATTGATTTATCCGATCCGATGTCTTAGCCACTAAAAAATCTATGGTGGTGGCCTGTCTTGCCCTTATGATCGTAAGACCATTTCAGGTGGTGGCAGGAATAATTTTAATGGCATCGGACTGCCTGTTTATTTTTGCTTTGGAAAACGGCTTTCTCCGATAAATTAATAAGACAATCTGGCCTGACACTCCTTCAGATACATAAGTGTAGAGCATTTTAGGACTTTTCTTTTTTCCTTAAATGGGATTTGAATAACTTGCTTATAACCCTTAAAAAACCCCAGGACATCGAAATTGCTAAGCTTTAAATATCGAAGAGACCATAGAAAAGCTGTGCTAAAAAAATACTGTAGAGGCAGATATCGATAAGCCACGATGCTTTTGTTTACCCAACTCATTCTGAGCTTCTCTCTTTTTGTTATA
>JANMVA010000218.1:0-2712 GCA_031392195.1 Saprospiraceae bacterium
CAATTTGAATGAGCGCAGTGCCCAAACCACCGGCAGCTGCATGAATGAGAACCTTCTCACCTGGCATCAAAGTTTGACAATGAACAGCCGCGTGATAAGCAGTAACATATTGCGTGGCCAGAGCACAACCTACGCCAACCGGAACTCCCGGGGCCAAATGACTGACGCCTTCTAATTGTGTGGTGACATACTGCCCATAGCCCCCAAAGCGGGTCAATGCAAAAACCCGGTCACCGGCTTTGAATGAGGTCACATCAGGTCCGACAGCATCAATATGACCCTCCACATCATACCCGATCACGGTGGGCAAGGGCGGGCATTCCCTGTACAATCCCTGGCGCGCCAGGATATCTGCATAATTGAGTCCGAACGCGGTCACCCTGATCCTGACCTGTCCAGAATTGACATCCGGATTGGGGATTTCCCTAAGCTCAAAGGAGTCAGAATGGCCTCCATTTTTGACAAGAACATGTGCAAGCATTTGTAAAAGTTTATATATCAACAGGTTAGAAATCCTTAACCTGAATTATTTCAACGTTTGCATTAACTAACAATCATCTAAAAATCAGGAGTTTAATATTACCCCTTTCTTTAATAAAGCAGGCATTTTCTGTACTTTTGAGCGCAATAAATCGCTATTTAATGAAGCCACATATTTCCCCCGCCATCTTTTTTATCCTCCTTTCCTTTTTTGCCTGCCAGGAGCCTTCTTTTGATGCCACCATTTCTGAGAATACTACTTATCTCCACAATGCTGTCGATAAGACAACTGAAGTGATCGTGCATGATATTTTCTCACCCGTTGTAGCAGGACGCATTTACGCATATTCGAATATTGCCTGTTATGAAGCATTGCGCCAGGGCAATCCAAAATTCAAATCGCTCGCCGGACAGCTGCGTGAACTCACCGAAGTCCCTGCACCACCGGCCGATACTAAAATTGATTTCAATATTGCCGGGCTTCAAGCCTACCTCACTGTTTCAAAAGCATTGATTTTTTCTGAAAGTGAAATTGAAGATTTCAGAACGGAACTATGGAGTAAAATAAAAGCACAGGGCGTACCCGAATCAGTTTCAGAAGCCTCCCTTGCATATGGCCAAACGGTAGCTGAACATATCATCAATTGGTCCAAAAAAGACAACTACGCACAGACACGAAGCGCACCTAAATACACTGTAACTAATGAACCAGGTCGATGGCAACCAACACCTCCTGCCTACATTGAAGGCATAGAACCAAACTGGAGAGATATTCGTCCTATGACTCTTGACAGCGCCAGCCAGTTCAAACCTTTTCCACCCATCCCATTTAGCACAGACAAGAATTCTCAATTCTATATGCAGGCTTATGAAGTCTACAAGATCAATGAAGAAGACACTGAAAACAAACTAGCCATAGCGAGCTTTTGGGATTGTAATCCTTACGTCATGCACCAACAAGGGCACCTGATGTTTGCAACAAAGAAAATCACGCCGGGCGGTCATTGGATGGGCATCACGGGGCTGGCCAGTCGTAAAGCCGGACTTAGTATGATGGAAACATCCGAAGCATATACACTGACATCCATTGCTCTCTTTGATGGATTTATTTCATGCTGGGATGAAAAATACCGCAGCAATCTCTGTCGGCCTGAGACGTATATCAATCAATTCATCGATCCGGAATGGACTCCTGCATTACAGACACCACCTTTTCCGGAACATACCAGTGGTCATAGCGTGATCTCTACTGCATCATCACTTGTATTGACAAAATTGTTCGGTGATAATTTTGCATTCTCTGACAGCACCGAGCTTGAATACGGCATGCCTGTTCGCACTTTCAATTCTTTTAAAGAAGCAGCGGCAGAAGCTGCGGTGAGCCGTCATTATGGTGGCATCCACTATCGCCCCGGCATTGAAAACGGAGTTGACCAGGGCAAAAGAGTTGGAGAACATATTCTTGCAAAAATTTCTACCCGGGTATAAGCCATACTTTTCTTCCAGGGAATAATTGCTTTTGATCAATCCAACTATGCAGTACAGAACGGAAAAAGATACAATGGGACTCGTCCAGGTTCCGGCAGATGTCTATTGGGGTGCTCAAACCCAGCGAAGCAAAGAAAATTTCAAGATTGGCGGACAGCACATCCCGATTGAAGTCATCAGGGCATTTGCAATTCTTAAAAAAGCGGCAGCCCAGGCGAATACTGATCTGGATGTACTTCCAAAAAGCAAAGCTGACCTGATTGGTAAAGTGTGTGATGAAATCCTGAAAGGCAAACTGGATGATCAGTTCCCCCTTGTTGTCTGGCAGACAGGTTCAGGCACACAATCAAACATGAACCTTAATGAAGTCATCGCCAATCGCGCACATGTGATGAAAGGCGGCAAACTCGATGATGCAAAAAAAATATTGCACCCGAATGATGATGTGAATAAATCCCAATCATCAAACGATACTTTTCCAACAGCGATGAGTATTGCTGCCTACAGCTATCTCGTCGAACATACGATACCCGCTTTGAAAGTTTTACACAAAGCTTTAGATGACAAAGCGAAGAGCTTTAAAAAGATTGTCAAAATAGGACGCACGCATTTGATGGATGCCACACCATTAACACTGGGTCAGGAATTTAGCGGATATGCCTCCCAGGTCGCCAGAACACAAAGCACCAGTGACGGTACGGGATACGGCTGTCTTCGAATACTGTACCAATGCGGACAGTGAAC
>JANMVA010000517.1:0-2477 GCA_031392195.1 Saprospiraceae bacterium
TGCCTCCTTCGATTATGCAACCATTTCCATCGGTGACTGTAACCGAATAATTACCAGCGGATAATCCGGCCATACTTTGATCCGTATTTGCAGTCGACCACACAAAGTCAAATGGTGAGATGCCTGAAACGTTTGCGATAATGCTGCCATCGCTTTCACCAAAACAACTGATCGCATAACCATTAAAATCGGATGTAACTTCTACTGATACCTGTGGTAATGGAAATAAAGAAGTCTCTGTAATGACAAGACTATCACACCCATCATCCGTTATATAAGTATTCTCAACCATTCCAACCAGACCAGGTTCGCAAGTTTTGTTTGATAATAAAGTTGTATCTGTTGCAACCAAAGAAATGACCGATGTCTCGATACTATCACATCCGAATTGATTAAAGAAGTGCTGAACGAATGTTCCCGTATCTGCAGGATGACAGGAAGAATTATAAATAAAAATATCATTGGAGGGGACCAGCGAAACGTGCATGGTAATCGTACTGTCGCATCCGTATTGATTGATGTATTGTGTTACAAATGCTCCTGTATCGGCGGGGTTGCATGACTCGGATTGAAGAGTGGCAGAGTGACTTGGATACAAAGACACATTTTGAGTGACAATACTATCACAACCAAATTGATTAATTAAAACTTGCTGAAACTCACCTGTATCCGAAGGAAAACATGAGGAGCTGAAAAGGAAAGTAGAATCCTGGTTTGAGAATGTTACAGTTCTTATATGCAGGCTATCACAACCCAACGCAGTGACATATAGTTGTGCATGGATACCGATATCAGCAGAATCGCAAGATGTCAGAAAGGAATAAGTGGTATCTGCTGTACCGGGGGAGATTGAATGGATAATGAGGCTATCACATCCCAAAGTATTAATCAAGGTGGTAAAAAAAGTTCCTGTATCAGCCGGAAAGCAAGATGTGGCAAATGAATAAGTTGTATCGGGTGGCGAAAACAAAACGGTTTGTTGTACAAGGCTATCACAACCATCCAAACCTGACAGGGTATCCATAAAAATCCCTGTTCCTTGTGGATCACATGTTGTCGTGAAAATTTTGGTGGTATCTGTTGGAATTACATACGCGACCACTGTGATGATAACACTGTCACATCCATTAGTGCCTTGTTCTGTCATTACCTGTATTCCAGCCTGGGATGAGATACAAGTAAGAGCTGATAGTAAAGTGGTATCAGACGGGAAAAGACGTATCGTTGTCTCCACGATCGTATCGCAACCATCCGCATTATTGAGGTATACCTGGAACACGCCTGTTGTCGTAGGATCACATGTGTCGATCACATGAAAGATGATTTCCTGTGGAAGCACTTGAATAGTTGTACTGACTACACTATCACATCCTGCCTCTGAGTCATAAGTACTTCCGTAAACTCCTGCCATTGTCTGCCAGTATGTGCCTAACCAAACACTGTCACCATCGCAAATGGTGGTGTCAACCTGGGTATAGAAAGTCGGAAGGACATCAATGTTTTGAACGGCATCAATGATCGAAACACACGCAGACTCTGAAGGTGTGATTTCTGTGATGGTATATGTAGTCAATTCAGATGGCTCATCGATCAATGTATAATTGCCCGTAAAGTCCGCAATCACGATTGGTGAACCGGGTGAAATATCTAAATCTATGGAGATAGGAAAGGAGGCATCTGTTGAAATGATGATTTCAGCAGGCTCATTATCGCATACATATGTATCCGGAGCAAGTGTGACGACAATATTGGGTAAAATATCGAGCAGTACGGTATCCTGGTCAGGACAATCTATGCCATTACTGACAGTGACAATATATTGTCCTTCGATTCCGGTGGTAATAGTTTGCGTAGTTGCAGTAGTAGACCACAAATACATAGAACCGCTATTTGCTGCATCAAAGATGATCAGTTCTTCATCACACAGTGTTGCATCAGGTCCGAGGTCGACCTGAATAAAAGGAAGATTCACCACTTCAATATAGGCCCTCGCTATGTCGCATGATTCACCTGACTGAACAAAAAATTGCACCTCTACGATGCGTTGACCTTCTGTTGGTAAATCTGCAGTATTCACATAGACTATTGCATGAAGAGCGTCAATAAAATCTTCAATCCTGGCCAAGCCATTTGAGTTGACCA
The DNA here is from genome assembly GCA_031392195.1 of Saprospiraceae bacterium. Classification (GTDB taxonomy): domain Bacteria; phylum Bacteroidota; class Bacteroidia; order Chitinophagales; family Saprospiraceae; genus Opimibacter. Next base: position 2,143 of record JANMVA010000517.1, read on the forward strand.
ATGTAATGTTGTCAGATCCTGCTCCGATCACATTGATCTCGGATGAAAATGAACCTGCCACATCGAGAAATTCATCAGAGCCATCGGGAATGAATGTTGGTGAAATCGCAATCGTCATTTCCGTGATGGCTTCATCACTGAAGATCAATACATCCTCGTCCGCAACAGGTACGCCGTTGGGTGTGAGGCATGTAAACGATGGTGAATTAAAATCAGCTTCCGACGCGCCTGAAGAGTCATCGCAATCCAGGTCCAACAGCAGCGAACAACCGGAAGGATTAAATTGATGTGTGCTGGTCATTTGCATATAACTATAAGGAAAGCCACCACATAAT
>JANMVA010000257.1:0-4743 GCA_031392195.1 Saprospiraceae bacterium
CAAGACCGATAGCAACTACTTTTAAAAAGGTGATTGATGCTAACATCTTTCCCCCGGCCTTCGTACTCCTGTAATTGACCAATGTTAATAAAAGGACCATCATGATCGTAACAGCTTTGACACCAATATTTTGAAGCGGAAAGATGTGACCTATAAATGGAATGTAGAGATCAATTGATTTCTCCTGCAATTCGGTCAATCGCGGTAATTCAATAAAATATTCAAGGTACGTCCCGAATACATAAGCGATGGATGCGACACCTGCAGTATTGACCACAGCAAATCCTGTCCAGCCATAGATAAAGGCAACAAAATCTCCATACATCTTCTGCAGGTAGATATAATGTCCACCCGTCTCCGGAATCATCGCGGCTACTTCCGCTGTACTGAGCGCGCCGAACAAAGTAATGATCCCCGCTCCTATCCAAACGGCTATTAATAATTCAGGAGAGCCCAACTGACCTGCCATCGTAGAAGGCTTCATGAAAATACCGGAACCAATGATGACACCGATGACTAATGATACGCAAGTCCAGAAGCCAAAAGATGTCTTTAATCTATCGGGGGATTCTGTTGTCATTGATAAAGTGAGTGCATATTTAGAACGTGAGAAACGTGAGAACGTGAGAAACGTGAGAAGCGTGAGAAAATAGATCGTGAGAAAGTGAGAGAAGTGAGAAACGTGAGATTAATTAAATGTAAGATCGTAAGAAGTTTAAGATCGCAAGAACGTAAGATCGTAAGAATAATAGATCATAAATACAATCATTGTCTTTTCTCACGCTTCTCACGTTCTCACGATCTCACGATCTTTCCATTTCAACAGTATTCTTTGTGGGATGGGTATTAAACCTTTTCAATTTCGAAATCTTCGAATGCACAGCAGATAAATCCATGGGCATCAGCGTGCGGACTCATCGGTTCATACCACTTGCATTCGATGACGATGATCTTTTCACCGGAGCCTATGCTTCTTTTTTTATTTGGATTGATGACTAGCATCTGTTGAGGTGAGCCTGTTTTGAATCTGACGATGTCTCCTTTGTTGAAAGTCATGATGAATAATTGATTGAATGTTGATTAAATAATTAACTATTGTTTCCCTTGCCCTAAATCCTCTTCATATTGTAGAGACGCAAAATTTTGCGTCTCTACAATATGAAGGGGATTTAGGAGGCACTCATCTGCCCTCTCCACTGCCTATAACCCCAATACGCAATACCCGTATAAATGATCATCAGGACCGAAAATAAATATGCCTGGCTGATGTAGTATAGAAAGATCAGCATGAAATCGAGCACGATCCAGTACAACCAGTTATTTACTTCTTTCCTGATCAATAGTACCGTAGCCCAGATAGATCCAAGGGTGATCATTGTATCGAGATAGCTATATCTCGCAGCTGCAAACTCAACCAGCAATTTTGAAATTGGGAAACTGATGATGAGACACAAGGCTATCGCAACGACGTGCTGCACAACTGGTAAGGAAATGATTGGCTTCTCTCTACCACCTTCTCTCCCTGAAATCCAATTCCACAATCCAAGAAACCCCATTGCTATATAGAAGACCTGGAGGAAGCCGTCGGCGATCAATATATAATCACCAAAACTTTTCCATGCGATCGCAACTGAACTGATGATACCAAATATCCAGCAGGATGGACGTTCGTAGGTGGCAAGTATAACGTAGGCAATACCTGTGAGCAACCCTATCCATTCGATCACATCCTGTCCGCGAATTTGTTCTGACAGGACTGAAAAATCCATAGTGGCTGGTATTAACTAGAGCACTACTCTACTTGACGAGATCGAATTTATATTGAAGCTTGTAGACGATCGGGTTGCGCGTCTTTGGATCGGTCTGCTTGAGGATCACATCTATATCCGTTGTTTCACCAAGTTCTTTATCCTTACTATCGAATACAGCTTTGATGGTCCCTTTCTCCCCTGGCTTGAAAACCTTGTATTGTGGATATTCGAGCGCTGTGCATTCGCAGGACGTGATCAGTTCGATCTCGATCGGCTGATTGCCTGTATTGTAAAAAGTGAATGTCATTTCTTTCTTATCACCCTTCCTGACTGTACCGAGGTCCACAAACTTCTTATCAAAACCAACTTCAATTTTCGGATCGCTCAAAGCCACTGTTTCGCGGGTGGGCTTGATCACGGAATTGCCCTGAACTTTTTTCTGCTGTTCACCGAGATCAGATTTTTTGACTTCGATCGTCGTCGGACCTGCTGTGATTTTAAACTCGGTGCGACGATTGATGCGATGCTCATCTTCTGTGCAATCGATTCCATTGATGCAATGATTGAGGATTTCGTTTTCTCCATAACCAACAGCTTCAATCCTTTTTTCACTGATCCCTTTTGATACGAGCCAGTTTTTTGCTGATTGAGCACGGCGTTGAGAAAGACGCTCATTGTATGCATCATTACCTCGCGCATCCGTATGTGAAGAAAGTTCGATCACCATGTCCGGATATTGCTTCATCAGGCCAAGGAGGAAAGTCAGATCCTTTTCGGCATCCGTCAGGATCTTGTCATCATCAAAATCATAATAGATATTGTTTAGACGAATCGCTTCATTGATCGTGACAGTTTCCATGCCTGAAGTATCCTCCGGTTTTTTCTTCAGTTGTACTGTTTTCTTTACGGTAAAATTATCCGTGATCCCTACAGTATTAAACTCGAGCTCAACCGGCGAATAGCCCTCGCGCTCAACAAGGACTTTATATGCTTTGTCTTTATCCAGCGCAAACTGAAAATCATGATTCTTCTCCTGGGTCTGCGATGATGACTTACCTGTCTTTCCTCTTTCCACTTCAAACAATGTCACCTTTGCTCCGGTGATCGGTGCATTGCCTTCATAAACACTCGTGATCAGATCGATGACAACTTCCCGGATGTGAAACTGATAGATATCATCACAACATGTTTTTGATTTTATAGAACGAGATTCTTCATCCGGACGGTTTGAAACGAGGAAGCCAAGCTTGCCTTCTTCATTGACCGTAAAAAATAAATCATCATACGAAGAATTATAACCTGCACCGAGATTTTCAATTTTTCCCCAAAGCGATCCATTCCAATCTGAGCGGAATACGTCATAGCCTCCCAGGCCGGGATGACCAGTTGATGAAAAATACAATCGGTTATTCAGGAAAAACGGAGTCTCTTCGTCGAGTGTTGAATTGACAACAGCTCCCAGATTGACCGGAGTGCTGTAGGTATCTTCTCCCTGGCGCTCTGAATAATAAATATCATAACCACCATAACCACCTGGCATGTTGGAAGAGAAAAACAAAACTTCTTTCCCGAATAAATTGCCTTGTGACGGTTGTTTAGCGATGTAGTTACCATTCACGCCCTGCAACTCTACAGGTGCGCCCCAGTCTTCTGCTTTCTCCTGGCTCATGAATATCTTGCTCTCTGTTACTTCATTACCGGTGAGTAAGGCCCTGGTAAAAAACAATCTTGTGCCATCATTCGAAATGCTTGGATTGGCTGTTTGGTATCCTTCGCGGTTTATTTTATCGGGAAGTGATTTGGCTGCGTCCCACTCACCATCGTCTTCAGGGTCGGAAGAATATATTTTGAAAAAATAATCGCCTTCATTTCCGTCCTGCACAATAATGTCTTTTCTTCGAAATGAAGAAAAATATAATTTACCATCTCTGCCCAGGAATGGGCCCGATTCAGTACTAGCTGAATTGACTGTCCTGCCGGTATTTTCAACGACCAGATCAATCGGAGGCTTCGAGGCCATCGCAAGTTGAATTCCTGCTACTTCATTGTCTGCCAATGCAAGCAAGCTGTCATTGACATTCAGCCCTGCATAATGATTGAATGCATCTATCGCACCCTGGTAGTTGCCATTGATCTTTAAGACCTGCCCATATTTAAATACAGTGTTCGGATATTTTTCACCCTGGTCTTTTTCCACGATTTTTTCGAGCCAACGCTCTGCCCTTTCAAAATCGCGAATCCTGATCTGAAGGTCTGCGATCTTTATTGCAATTTCCGGATCGCGTGTTTCTTTATAGGCATTCTCATACCATTCGAGCGCTGTGTAATAATCCGGGATGAGCATGCTGGCTTCTGCTGTCTCGATCATCATATAGACAGGCACTTCTGTGACAGGTTGTGCAATGAGCCATGATCCGGTCGTCATCCATGTGACGACAAACAATATATTTCTCAACTTCATAATTAGAATCTTGGACAGAATATGACGGGATCCGGATTTGGTCTTTTATATATTGTTCCGATGTATTGTGCTGATAATTCAAAACCACCTGATGCATTACTCGCTACAGAAAGTCTTGAGACGTTGACGTCATATCCCAGCATAAACCTGATGCCTTTTATTTCAGCACCTGCCATCACCTGGATGGCATCACCAATGCCTTGCCCGCTTCGATAACCGATTCCCGCTTTCAGGATTGTTTGCTTGGCTTCGTTGTACAGGTAATCAATATGACCCTGAACCACTAATGTATTGGCAGCACTGTTGAGGATTTTCTGATAAGTGATGCTCGGTGACAAACGAACTTTATCGGACATCAGCCTGGACAAACCGGCATGTACATAAACTTTTGGATCGACTTCATAGGTCACACTACTCGAATCAAGAAGACCCCAATCAGGTTTACCAAATCTGGAGGCAGAGAGACCAATTGAAAATTCATCGGTCTTATTATACTTTGAACTGAATTTTAATCCTCCGACATGATCCAGG
>JANMVA010000319.1:0-4812 GCA_031392195.1 Saprospiraceae bacterium
GGGCTGAGATGCTAAAAGCATGAGCACTTCAAATTCTTTTTTTGCCAACGTCAGAATCTCTTCATCAATAGTTACTTCAAAACTGCGAGGATCAATTTTCAATGAACCAAAATCAATAACAGAAGAGGGCGCTACCTGAGCACGACCTGAATCTTTTCTCCGCATTAAAGCTTTAATACGTGTCAGTAGTAAGCGAGGGCGAATTGGTTTTTGGATATAATCATCAGCACCTGCTTCAAGGCCTGCGATCTCACTGTACTCTTCACTGCGTGCAGTCAGAAATGCTACTAAAGAGTCTTTCAGCTTAATATTCTTCCGCAATTCATAACAAGTCTCCACCCCATCCATATCCGGCATCATGATATCCAGCAATATCAGGTCCGGCACCTCTTCATCGGCTATTCGTATGGCATCAAGACCATTAGAAGCCTGAATGACATCGAATCCGTTGCGTGAAAGGTTGTAATGAAGGAATTCAAGGATATCTGGCTCATCATCGACGATGAGGACTTTTACTTTATTTTCCATCATATCCATAGTTAGTGTTCGGGAGTAATAGGGCAGCAATTCAGAGTTAAGCATGCACAAATATTGGAAAAAACCATCATGTCTGCTATTTACAGTATTTCAGGTAACATTAAAAAAACATTACACTTCTTCATTTCTGCTCGTTTGTTAACTCCACGTAAAAGTAATCAGCAAAGACCTGATCAAATCATCCATTTCTCTCGAAAAGCTGTAAATCAAGAGTAAAATATCCCTTATAAAGCACGCTGCGAATTAACAAAATCTTGAGCAGGAAAATGCCGGCCCCGGCTAGTGAGGACGGTAATTTTGCCCCCGTGAATTCATCTGCGCAAGATGAGCACATCATTTAAAAAACTAACCTTATGAAATTGCTTTTTACCCTCCTGTCATTTCTATGCATTTTTCAGTCATTTGCACAAACGACAGTTTCAATTACGGATATCGACCTGCAACCGGGTGAATCCTATTATTGGACAAACGACACCGTATACATATTAGATGGTCTTGTATTCCTTGAAGCCGGTTCTACATTGGACATTGAACCGGGAACAATCATCAAATTCACTTCACGTGCTGATGTAGGAAATCCTTCAGCACTGGTCATCACACGTGGTGCCAAAATATATGCAGAAGGTACTGCTGATGAACCAATCATTTTTACTGCAGAAGCCGATGATGTGGCTGATCCTTCCGATCTCGGTCCCACCGATAATGCACTTTGGGGTGGTATTGTATTGTTAGGCAGAGGCATCACACAGAAAAACGGAAATGCCGAAGTAAATATTGAAGGCATTGATTTGTCAGAACCACGCGGTGCTTATGGTGGCATTGACAATGCTGATAATTCCGGTGTCCTGAAATATGTATCTATTCGCCATGGAGGCCGACAAATCGTATCCGGAAGCGAGCTCAATGGATTATCTCTTGGTGCAGTGGGGAGCGGTACAACGCTCGAGTATATCGAAGTGTATGCTAACTCAGATGATGGTATTGAATTTTTTGGTGGCGCTCCCAATCTCAAACATGCAGTTGTTGCATTTACTGAAGATGATTCATACGATTGGGATGAAGTGTTTACAGGAAAGGGACAATTCTGGTTTTCGATCCAGCGCTCTGACATAGCTGATTCAGGAGGCGAGCTGGATGGAACGACACCGGATGATCTGACCCCATATTCTAACCCGACAATTTACAACTGGACACACATCGGCGCAGGTCCGGGTGCTGCTGCTTCCAATCCGGTAGGATGGTTATTGCGTGCAGGTACGGCAGGCACCATTGCAAATTCGATTGTCACCGAAATGAAGAATAAAGCAATCGAAGTGCAGGATAAAGACACCGGTACAAATGATGCTCATCAAAAGCTAAAAGCCGGAGAAATCAAATTGCCAGGTAATCTTTTCTGGGCCAATGGATCTAATACTACTTTAGATGCAACATCAACAGGTATTATCCGGGTGACTTCCAATCAACCCAACCAGGATGATCCAGATGCATCTGATCTGACAGAACACCTGATCGCCAATCATAGCACAATAGCAGATCCGGGTATACGTCACATCAGCCGCGAGCAGGATGCTTCATTAGATCCACGTCCATCGAGAAGTGGCCCTGCGTATTTAAATACACAGGCTGGCCTTCCTGCAGGGGATGATTTTTTCTCTGAAGTCAATTATGCAGGTGCATTCAGCGCTAATCCTGATCAATTGTGGATCCAGAAATGGACAGCATTATCCAGAAACGGTCACCTGGCTGACTTGAATTTGGGTGGCGAAACAATCCATATTGTCGATGCGGACATTATCGGAGGCCAAACATACAACTGGACAAAAAACAATACATACATACTCGATGGACTTGTATTCCTCGAAGACGGAGGTGTCTTAAATATCGAAGCTGGTACTGTTGTCCAATTCACTTCACGCGCCGATGTAGGAAATCCATCAGCATTAGTGATCACACGTGGTGCCAGGATATATGCAGAAGGTACGATCGCTAACCCGATCATTTTTACAGCTGAAGCAGACGATGTTACTGATCCATCGGATCTCGGACCGACCGATAATGCACTCTGGGGTGGTATTGTATTGTTGGGCCGAGGCATCACACAGAAAAACGGAAATCCTGAAGTGAATATTGAAGGCATTGATCTGTCCGAACCACGGGGTGCGTATGGTGGTAGTGACAATGCTGATAATTCAGGTGTACTGAAGTATATATCTATACGTCATGGTGGCCGCCAGATCGTATCAGGAAGTGAGCTCAATGGCTTATCTCTTGGTGCAGTAGGTAGCGGTACAACACTCGAGTTTGTCGAGGTGTACGCTAACTCGGATGATGGCATCGAATTTTTTGGTGGTGCACCTAATCTCAAACATGCAGTCGTTGCCTTTACTGAGGACGATTCTTACGACTGGGATGAAGTTTTTACCGGTAAAGGTCAATTCTGGTTTTCAATCCAACGAAGTGATATTGCTGATACAGGAGGTGAACTGGATGGCACTACACCGGATGATCTGACTCCATATTCTAATCCAACAGTTTATAACTGGACACACATTGGTGCGGGTCCGGGTGCTGCTGCTTCCAATCCGGTCGGATGGTTATTGCGTGCAGGTACAGCAGGCACGATTGCAAACTCGATCGTGACAGAAATGAAGAATAAAGCGATCGAAGTACAGGATAAAGATGCAGGTACAAATGACGCACATCAAAAACTTGTTGCTGGTGAAATCAAATTACCCGGAAACCTTTTCTGGGCAAATGGATCAAATACTACACTGGATGCAACATCTACAGGCATCATTCGCGTGACATCCAATCAACCTAACCAGGATGATCCGGATGCATCAGATCTGACAGCACATCTCTTAGCAAACAATAGCGGCATTGCAGATCCGGGTATCCAACACATCAGCCGGGCCCAGGATGCAACTCTGGATCCACGTCCTTCTGCGGATGGTGCAGCATATACAAATCCAAATGCTAATTATCCGGCAGGCGATTTCTTCTTTGATGAGGTAAACTATGCAGGCGCATTTAGCGCAGCTGCAGATGAATTCTGGATCGCGGAATGGACAACCCTTGCACGAAACGGACATCTTGCCGATTTAACCGTAAATGTAAAAGAGGTGGAAGATGAACAAATGGCGGAACTGGTGAGAATTTTCCCGAACCCAATTAATCGCGGAAGCAATTTTGAAATTGAATCCTCTGTCAATGCTGATTTGCATATAGATGTCATCAGCCAGGATGGCCGATCTGTATATCAAACTTCAAGCAAAGCAGGACAGGCTTCTATTAAAATGCCTTCATTCCCATCAGGTCTTTACTTCATCAAATTCCTGACAGCAGAAGGTAAATTCTTCACAAAGAAAATCATCGTCGAATAATGAGTTTAAGGTTATAAAGAAGAGTGCAGTCTGCTGATGCACCTGATAGAAGCGCAATTAATCGCATTTCTAAAAAGGGTATCAGCAGACTGTTTCTGTTATTGAAAAAACTAAAGCAAATAAGTAAGAAATGAAATTCAAGTTAAATCTAAAGCAGCCTATCACCGCATTAATCCTTTTATTAACGATCGGATTGTCAGCCCAAAAGGGAATACTCAGCGGTAAGATATTTGATAAAGCATCGGGTGAGACCCTGATCGGTGCGATTCTGGAAGTCAGGAAAGATGGCATTCATGTGATCGGTGCCGCAACTGATTTTGACGGCAACTATCACGTTGAATTAGAATCCGGAACTTATGAAGTGTCGATCAACTACCTATCCTATGCCCGATACACAGTAGCCGACATCAACATCAAACCAAAAGAAGTTTATACGCTTGAAGTAGCCCTGGAATCAGAATCAGTTTCACTTGGCGAGATCATTGTCAAGGCAGAAGCCGTTCGTTCCACGGAAGTTGCTTTGATTGCGCTTCAACGAAATGCATCCGGGATACAGGATGGCGTGTCCGCACAACAAATCAGCCGGACCGGTGGCTCTAATGCTGCAGATGCGATCAGGCAAATGCCGGCAGCTGTCATCCAGGATGGGAAATATATTGTGGTCAGGGGACTCGGTGACCGATATTCCATCTCTCAATTAAATGGTGTTTCACTGCCAAGTACAGATCCTTATCGCAATAGCAGCAGCCTGGACCTGATCCCAACGCAGATCATCGATCATATTATTTCTGTCAAAACATTTACACCTGATCTACCCGGAAATTTTACAGGAGGTTTAGTCAATATCAATACGAAAAGTATCCCCGATCAATTCAATATGACAATCGGAATT
>JANMVA010000419.1:0-5818 GCA_031392195.1 Saprospiraceae bacterium
CAGAGACCAGATTGATATCTGTACGAATTGTACGGAGGGGTGTAAGGTGTGGGCGTAAATACATTTCTGCAAAATCTTTTTACGTAGGGGTTCAAAATATTGTCCCCCTAGGCAAAAAGATTTTTCAAAAAAGTAACCACAAACATTTTTCTCACTACACATACTCACTATATTTTGTGACTTTTTGCTAGCCCATACTTCGACTTGCTGAACACAACCTCGTGCTACAGCTCAGCAACCAAATTAACCAATGTTTCAACCTGCTTAACGACCCAAAAAACGACTAGCTCCGGTGGCTGAGCATGTATTTAATTCAGATTTTAGTTACCAATACTTCCATGTCGAAGCTTTTTCTTGAAATGAGAAAAAAGCCGGCAGTCGTATCGGTCGGACAATTTTGGGCCGCTGATTTGCATCGTCGAAATGGAAAATCTATTGTGCAAGCATTCAGAAATCATTTCGAATTAGGTACAAGCCTGTCCCTCAAAATTGTCTGAGGGCGCGAAGGACAATTTCAGGAATAGACAAGGATCTATAGGTATAATTCTTCGAAAAGAAATTGCTTTGAAAAACGGATAAGCGAGCAAGCAAAACTGACATAAAACAATTGCCCTGATGCATAGGCGAGTTTTTTGAGGGACGAGCTTTTTGGTTCTTTTTTGCGGAAAAAAAGAACAATCGACATTTAATTACTTTTTCGGCGATCAAAGAAGGAATGAGAATTTTTCCATTGTCATCGCGTCAATTTGTATAAAATATCCAGCCACTTATGATTGGCTTTGAATATTTTCATCAGCGGTGCAGCCTGCGCACCGAATTGCTTTCTGACTTCACTGATCGGTTCTAACATGCTTCCACAAAAATCAAAGGTTTTCACTTTTCGTTCCTCAAATGACATCCTGATAGCCTCATTACAAAGCAGGATACTGGCTCCACCGGCCCTGCCTTCATCTTCATCTCCGGAAACGAAACCATAAGCTTTTTGATCATCAAATAATATAGCAAAGACGGCCACCAATTTTCCTTCCGGTGTAAATGCACCGAATTTTGCTCCCGCATGATGTTGTTGGACAGCTGTATCAATACTGACAAATTTTTCAAAAGAATAAGGGATCGACTTGCCCTGGCGTTTATAAGTTTGCGAGCAGACCTTGTAAAAGCTCTCAGGATCAACCTCCCTTTTGATTTGAAATTCGGATGATGCCTTGCGTACTATCTTTTTATAATTGCTGATCATTTGATCTTCCCATGCCATATCCTCTATGCGATCAATGACAAACGTGTATCTCATCTCCTGCCTGAACCCTTTCCAATGGAATGGAAGCCAGTTGTTGAAGCTGTTTTCAGAAAACACCATGGAGAAAAATCCATGTTTCGGCAGATTGTCGACCAGTGACCAGATGATCTGCTTTTCGCGCGTGAGCCATTTGTGATCAGACACATCCGGTGGCTTGTCCATCCAGATATTCATATGATGGGTCAGGGCCGGCATGCCTAAATACTTTACACCCCATTTTCTTCTAATGGCAAAAGGCATGGCACCCACGACTTGATCATTTCGATAGGCAAATGCAATATCCCAATGACCGGTAGCATCGAGCCACCACGGCTGCAGGAAGAGGTTATTTATTTTTTTCTTCTCACAAAGAGCGTGATAGATGGTTTTACGTTCGGCCTCTGTCATTTCCATTTCTTTCTAAGCTTTCTCAGCCAGTAAAACCATGCAGGATAATAATTATAAAGTAGCTCCTGTGAACCGTGTGTTCCTTCTTTCCACCGATACACACCGGCAAGACCCGGGTCTTTTGTTTGCGTATCATAACCATTCAGGTCAAGGTAATCGATGCCATGATTCCGCAGATGCATACCATCTTGCCAAAGTAAATAGTAATGGGCACGGCTGACGAGAGAACCTTCACCTTCTTCATCCAGATGACCGGAGGCGTTGACAAATAAAAGGCCTCTCTTCTCTTCTTCATCGATCACCCACACATGACCTGCGAGGATCTTATCACCGCTATAAACAGCAGAACAAAATATCCATGGCCTTGAACTAAAGTCCTCAGGAAAATGACCGCGAAGCTTTTTGGCTGCCGCAGTAGATTTAAACAGGTTTAATATATCCGGTAGCACCTCTACCCCGCGATGAAGCGTCAGTTGATCTTGTTCGGTCTTACTGATCTTTGTTTTTGTGGACTTAGACCATGTGTTTAAAAAATCGCATTCCCGGACATCGGTGATCATCGTTGGGAAAGGAATGCAAACCATGCCGGTAATTTTTTTTTGCACAGGAGAAAAAAGGTGCGTGCACTTCCAGTCGAAGCAAGGACTCCGGTGAAAATAGGTGTAACGCATCCATTTTTTCTGCTCTTTGATCATACGGCAACCCGGCTATATATTTCTTTCCATTGACGGATGATTATTTCTTTAGAAAAACGCGCTTCTACTGACTTCATGATGCTGGAGGGCTCGTATTGGTTGATGACAAGATACATGTCCCGCATGGCAATCGCCAGTTGCTCAATATTTCCCGGTTCCGTCAACGTTCCCTGGCCTGATCCGGAAAGGATGTATTGTGCACCATCAGTCTTAGTAGCGATGGCAGGCAATCCGCAGGCTTGCGCCTCAACGATGGCTGTTCCAAATGTTTCGGCCCTGCTCGCAGAAACATATACATGGCTTTTACGAAAGATATCCGCCATTTGTTTTTGTTCAATCAATCCGGTCCACACAAGCGAATCCTGAACCTCGTGATTAGTTGCTAGTTTCAAAAGTTCATCCTTTTCTTTTATTTCATCCATCAGAATCAACTGTATTTTTACCTCAGGCAACAATTTTCTGACTAATGCAAAAGATTGTATTAACAAATCCAGCCCTTTGATATACGAAGGCTCACCTGCCGTCACCCAGGTGAATATTTCGTTTTTCGGAATAGCGTTATCAGTATAAAAAATACGGGGATCGTAGAAATTCGGGACGACATCAATAGCGGATGAAGTATAATTCAGCATCTTGTCTTTTAGACCAGGGCTTACACTGGTCACCAGATTTGCAGCATCCATACCATTTTTTATAATGTCTTTATACAGACCGGGTATTGCTCCGGTGATAAAAGCAGATAAGTGTTCGGTATAAATAAAGGGAATACCTGTTCTCTTTTTTACCTCTGCAGCCACAATAGAAGCGAGATAACTTTGTGCATGGATTAAATGTGGTTTGCCATGCTCTTTGATATATTGTGCAACACCACGCACATATTTGTTGGTCCAGTTTTTAATCAACGCTGAGTGCACTTTCGGCAACGTAATCTGACTCTCCCTCATGGTCGGTACCATCTCCTCCACGGAGAATGACCTTTTTTTCAGAATGGAAGCGAATGGAGAGTACTGACCGTAAAATATTCTTGCATCAATTCCTGTCTCACGCAATCCCTTTGCCAGTGCATGGAAGTTCATCCCTGCAATTTCATCGCTGTTTGCAGGAAAATACCATGAAGGAATAATGAGTACGTGCACTTGCGTTTATTTATTGATCGGTAAGAAAGGCAAATATTTATCCCTGGTCGAAGAATAAAAACCGTAGAGATCCTCTGTTCGCTTAAATCCCGCCAACCGGTAAATCATATTGTAGAATGGAATGCCTATTTTCTCCGGATTGAATTTTCCGTTGTTAAAATACTGATTAAATATTTCCATAGTACCGATTGGATTGCGACGGTAAGTGGCTCTGAGTTGTCTGAAAATATATTGTCTGAATACATCAAACCGCGCAGGTGTATCCATTTTATTTTTGACGAGGTATTTCCAAATCTCCTGGCGCAATTCAATTCCCTGTTCTGCGCGAGTGGATTTTGTCAATTGCGTGATCGATCCTGATTTTCTTTCCCGCACAATTGTTTCGGCCCGATCAGAAGGAATTATTTTATAACCCTTTGATGCGGCTCTAAACAATAATTCATATTCCTGGTGGCTTTGATAATCAACATTCCATCCACCGGTTTCCTCAAGCATTTTTTTCTGCCAAAGCATGGATGATGTAGATCCGACATGTCCTCCTAATATACCTGCCCAAACATCATCAGGGGCCCAGGCAGATTTTATTTTTTTTCCTGACAAGTATTGGTAGTAGTGAGGCGAAACAATCATGTGTCCATTTCCGGATGAAATCTGGTGAGTAATTTTTTCAGGCATTAAAAGATCATCCACGTCCAGGAATTGAATCCATTCACCTTTTGCAGCGTTAAGGCCCGCATTTCGTGCATGAGCAGAACCTTGCATTGATTCATGAATAATGCTGATGCGGGAATCATTTATTTTTTTCAGTGGATTGTCGGGAGTTGATTTGGCATTGCAGACAAGAATGATTTCCATTGGCTCGTTCAGGACCTGTGATAAAGCAGATTGCACAGCCTCAAGGAGGAATGCTTGTTCATCAATGTAGGTAATGATGATGCTGACCAAGTCCGGCAGTTTAGAAATCAGAAGATAATAATGATTGTAAAGTTCGGAATAACCCCTGACAAACCAATTTTATCATGGTCAAGCCAAAGATTTTTAGCATCTTCATCAGGCATTCAGCCGGAACATGAAAAAGGTGCGTTTCTTAAGTCGACTGTTATTTACCTCTTTCCTCGTCACGTGGATCAGTGTCAATCTGCCCGGGCAGGAACAATCCATCCTTCAATGGATGCGCCAGGATAAGGCAGTGGATCTATATCTGAGCACTAACTGGAAGGAGCTGGAGAAAAAAAAGGATGAAAGTATCTACATGCCTGCCCATCTGTTTTTGAAAAAAGAGAATGGGGACACGATGGCCCTTGAGTTCAAATGCAAACCATGGGGCCACATGCGACTTGAGATTTGCGGTTTTCCACCATTGAAATTGAAATTTTCCAAATCGGAACTTGCAAAACGTTCCTGCACGGAGATGAATGAGATTGATCTCGTGCATCCATGTCAGAATGGTGAGGCTTATGATCAATATGTCCTGCGCGAATATCTGGCCTACAAATTATATCAACTGGTGGCGCCCGTAAGCTACAATGTCCAGCTAGTCAATATTCATTACAGGAACCCGGATCAGACCGAAGCATTTGAATCAACCCTTGGATTTTTAGTAGAAAATGAAGAAGAACTTGTGCAGCGCCTTGGTGGCAGAAGCAGCAAGGTGGCCGTGATGAGCGAAAGGGCTGTAGAACGTGAATCATTTTTACGGATGACCTTATTTGAATTCATGATTGGTAATACAGACTGGTATATTCCCACCCGCCACAACCTCGATTTTATTGTTGTACCCGGTTACAATCTGATGGTGCCGGTGCCCTATGATTTTGATTACTCAGGACTGGTGGGTGCACCATACGCGGCGCATCATGAGACGATTGACTTGCCTACAGTCGTAACTCGTTACTACCAGGGATGGTGTGAGTCAGAGGAAGCTGTCAACAACATGTTGAAAGTTTTCATTGAAAAGAAAGAGAAAATTCTTGCTACGCCCGGAGAAATCCAGGGAATGAGTGCGAAATCTGCTGAATATGCCCGATCCTATCTCGAAGAATTTTTTACCATCATCGAGAATCCAAAGAAACTGCAGAACTATATCATTAAGCACTGCGATATGTGGCCTGTGCCCGATTGAACCTCTAAAACCAATTGTCAGATCTCTCTGCCCCTTTCCCCTAAAGGGAGAAGATAAGATTTTACGTGGTAATTAGAGGTTCCATTTATCTGTGAAGTATACTTCATATGGACCAATAAGACATGTGTTATACAATATGCATGACCCTGCTACCTTTACACGATGCGGGTATATAAGCTAA
>JANMVA010000436.1:0-3378 GCA_031392195.1 Saprospiraceae bacterium
ACATCATGTGATCACAATCGATGATCAGCAGACTTCTTTCCGTGTTACAGAATCAAAAGGCTTCACCGTTCATCATCATCTCCAATTGCCTTCTCTGCAAGCCCTGATGGCCCAATACAAGCCATGCGGATCATAGGAGGAGAATGGAAGGGCAGGCGCATAC
This sequence comes from Saprospiraceae bacterium, assembly GCA_031392195.1. GTDB lineage: Bacteria > Bacteroidota > Bacteroidia > Chitinophagales > Saprospiraceae > Opimibacter. Next base: position 164 of record JANMVA010000436.1, read on the forward strand.
ATCTTCCTTCGAAAAACTGGCCTGTGCGCCCCACAACTGATTTCGCGCGCGAAGCCTTATTCAATATTCTCGATAACCGGATCTCTTATCCTGATATAAGCGCATTGGACCTTTTTGGTGGCACAGGAGTCCATTCCCTGGAACTTGCTTCACGCGGCTGTGAGGATATTACATATGTTGACCGGTTTGCGGACAGTGTTCAGTTTATCAGAAAGCTTTCAAAAGAGTGGGGTACCAGTATTAAAGCTGTCCAAAAAGACGCCATTAAGTTTATAAATACATCGGATCGTAAATGGGATTACATTTTTGCCGATCCACCGTATGATATGGAGGGCCTTGAAGATTTTCCTCTCCAGCTTTTAAACGCGTCCATACTGAATGAAAAAGGATTTTTCGTCATGGAGCATTCTTCCAAAAAGAAAATGCATCTCTTGCCCTGTTTTATGGAGGCCCGGACCTATGGTCAAACTGTCTTTAGCTTTTTTGCCCAGGGATCGTAACTTTGCCGCCCTTATATGACAGATATTCTCAAAGAAATAGGGATTGTGACATCCCATGGTATTCGTGAACTATATCAAATCGATATAGCTCCGGAAGAGTTATTGATTACGCCTACCAAGAAAGAGCATAATGGCGATTATACACTGGTGACCTTTCCGATAGCCAAGTCCCTCAAAAAATCACCCGGAGAGATTGCCACTGCTTTAGGTGATTATTTGATCAATAACCGTCCATGGATTTCTGGGACAGAAGTCATCCAGGGTTTTTTGAATATCTCCCTTTCAGCCGATTACTGGACTTCTGTGCTGGATGAAATGGAGAAAGACGATGATTTCTGGAAACCAAAACAGGAGCGCGAAAAAGTGTTGGTTGAATTTGCATCCCCAAATACTAATAAGCCGCTTCATCTCGGCCACATCCGGAACATATTATTGGGCTGGTCCACTGCAAAGATCCTGAAGCTCTGTGGCCATGATGTTTCCCGTGTTCAAATCATCAATGACCGTGGTATTGCAATTTGCAAAAGCATGGTTGCCTGGACAGATTATAGCAATGGGATCACTCCTGAAGAAGCGGGAATGAAGAGTGATCATTTTGTAGGTGATTGGTATGTAAGATTTGAAATTGAATTTCAAAGAGAATACAAAGAATGGCAGCAATCAAAAGAGGGGAAAGAAATTTTTGACAAGAGGACTGATAAAGAACTGGATGAAGCCGCTTTATTCAAAAACTATAAGAACCAATATTTCAATACCGCAAGTAAGCTGGGTAGGGTAGCAAGAGACATGCTGCTAAAGTGGGAATCAAATGATCCGGATACAATAGCGCTCTGGAAAAGGATGAATGATTGGGTGTATGCGGGTTTTGATGTAACGTATAAAAAGTTGGGTGTTGAATTTGATAAACTGTATTACGAAAGCAACACCTATCTGCTGGGAAAGGATATCATTGAAAAGGGACTTTCGCAGAATGTGTTTTATAAGAAAGAAGATGGTTCAGTTTGGGTCGATCTGACAGAATACGGACTTGATCAGAAAATCCTGCTGCGTTCGGATGGAACCTCTGTTTACATGACGCAGGACATGGGTACTGTCGAAAAGCGATATGATGATCTGGGTGCAAAGCGAATGGTGTATGTTGTTGCTGACGAACAGAATTATCACTTCCAGGCACTCTTTGCCATCATGGCAAAATTGAATACACCCTATGCAAAAGGATTGCATCACCTTTCTTATGGAATGGTCGATCTTCCGGAAGGGAAAATGAAATCACGTGAAGGAACAGTTGTAGATGCTGATGACCTGATCGATGACGTGATCGAAGAAGCAAGGACAGCAGCTGTTGAGAGGGAATTAACTGATCCAGACATCGTCCGCAAGATTGGAATGGCTGCGTTGAAATATTTCATCATTAAAGTGGATCCGAAAAAGCGGATGATCTTCGATCCGAAAGCTTCGGTTGACTTGCAAGGTCAAACCGGTCCGTATATTCAGAATGCCTACGTCCGTATTCAATCAATTCTGAGAAAAGCTGATTCTTTGAAGGGTTCATCCGGAGGTTATGAGGCAAATGCAGATGAGAAATTATTGCTCAACATGCTTGACCAGTCCAGGCAGGTCATCGATGCAGCTTCAAAAGAATACAGTCCTGCGTTAGTTGCCAATTATACTTATGCACTCGCGAAAGAATATCACAGGTACTATCATGATGTAAAAGTCCTTCAGGCTGAAACGGATGAAGCAAGAGCATTCCGCTTACGTCTCATAAAGCTTGTTGCCACTGTTTTAGAAGGAACAATGGATCTGTTAGGGATTGAAATGCCGGACAAAATGTAATGTCGAATGACGATTGACGAATGACGATTGAAAATTAGGTTAATTTGAAAGAATCTTCAGATCATGTTAAGTCAACCGAGGCATAATAAATAAATCGTAACCATAAATTGTAATTCTAAAATTCGTAATTCGTAAATCGTAATTCGTCAATGGAAGAAGGAAGGTCATTAAATTTTATCGAAGAGATCATTGAAGCTGACATTGCCAATGGCAAGCATGGTGGTAGGGTACATACCCGTTTTCCACCTGAGCCCAATGGTTACCTTCACATTGGTCATGCAAAAGCCATTTGCTTGAATTTCGAGATCGCTAAGAAATATGGCGGCCTTACGAATCTTCGATTTGATGATACCAATCCTGCGACGGAAGAAACGGAATATGTCAATGCGATCAAGAAGGATATAAGGTGGTTAGGATATGACTGGGATGATCGGGAGTATTATGCTTCAGATTATTTTGGAAAGCTCTATGAGTTTGCTTTAGATCTGGTAAGAAAAGGATTGGCTTATGTAGACGATAGTACCCCGGAAGAAATCGCGGTTCAAAAAGCTGTTCCAACAGAACCAGGTAAAGAAAGTCCATATCGAAACAGGACGATTGAAGAGAATGAGAATTTATTCATCCGAATGAAAAACGGCGAGTTTGCGGATGGTGCGCGGGTGTTACGGGTGAAAGTTGATATGACGTCTCCGAACATGCACATGCGCGACCCCGTGATCTACCGGATCAAACGTCAGCACCATCATCGCACTGGAGATGATTGGGTGATCTATCCAATGTATGATTTTGCACATGGCCAGAGTGATAGCATTGAAGGGATCACGCATTCGTTATGCTCTTTGGAATTTATTCATCACAGGCCGTTGTATGAATGGTTTA